>DASVPT010000114.1:0-4512 GCA_036389535.1 Actinomycetota bacterium | reverse complement strand
AGGCCCGAGCGAGCAGTGCGGATGGCCGGCGCGTCCAGCCGGATCAAGGAAGAAGCGGGCGGCGCGGCCCCGCCGGAGTTCGTCGGTTTGCCGGATCCTCGGGAAGTCACCCGTGATTCGCTCAGCGAAGACGTGATCACCGCGGCGTGGGAAGAGGGCCGGGCCATGGGTCTAAGCGAGGCGGTCGCCTACGCAAGGGCGGAAGAGTAGGCCAGCCGCCAACCTCTCGTTCGCCGGCTGCGAGAATCCCTCGCGATGACCACCCAGACAGTTTCACGCACACCCGAAAGGAGGCGTCCGCAGGCGACGCGGCTCGCCGTGGTGGCGATCGTCGGCCCGATCACCGTCTTCTCCGTGATGAACGTGGTGGTGAAGATCGTCAGGGCGCCGGCCTTGACGTTCGGCTTCTACCGCTTGTGGCTGGGGGCTGCGGTGATGCTGGCCGTCCTCTGGCTCTCGGGGCGGCGGCCGTCGTGGGCGGCGATTCGAAGATCCATTCCGAGCGGCGTGCTGTTCGGGCTGAACCTGGTCTTCTTCTTCTCTGCGATCAAGCGAACGAGCGTGGCCGACGTCCTGATCCTGGCGGCGCTCCAACCGGCGTTGACGCTGTTGGTCGCCGGTCCGTTGTTCGGGGAGCGGGTCGGCGCGTATCAGGTCGTATGGACTGGCGTTTCACTGGGCGGCGTCGCCATGGTCATCGTCGGCTCGAGCGGAACGCCGGTATGGAGCCTGGCCGGCGACCTGCTGGCCGTGGGTTCACTGGTGGTATGGACGACCTACTGGCTGCTGTCGAAGCGGGTTCGGCGATCGGTTCCAGCCATCGAGTACATGGCCACGGTGACGATCGTAGCGGCCGCGTTCATCACACCCGTGTGGCTCGTCTCGGGCCAGCCGGCGACGATGCGATGGCAGGACTGGTTGTGGATCTTGTTGTTTGTCGGCGGCGCGCAGGCGGGACACTCGATCCTTGCTTGGTCCCACGAGCAGATCGATGTGTCGATCTCCTCTCTGCTCACGTTGATCGAGCCCGCCATCTCGGCCGTGGCGGCGCTGATCTTCTTGGGTGAACCGCTGCCGGCACTCTCCATCGGTGGAGGGGTCGTGGCCATCGTCGCCGTGGGGGCGGTGGTTCGCCGTGCTACCCGGAGGGACGAAGACGAACCGGTGGCGCCCGAGGTCGCGCCGGCCTGAGCGCATATCTTTAGCTCCGTCGCCGCTTCAGGGAGGACTTTGTATGCAGGAAGGTGTTCGGCCGTTCGTGGTCGCATCCAACGAGGGTGAGACGATCCGTGGGCCGGTCGGTGGCCCGACCACGTTCAAGGCCAAGGCCGACACCACGAACGGCAGCTTCACCGCGCTCGAGAATGTCATTGCCCCGAATCAGGGACCGCCCTTGCACGTCCACGCTCGCGAAGACGAGATGTATTACGTCCTGGACGGTGAGGTCCGGTTCAAAGCAGCGGATCAGTATTTCGATGCGACGGCCGGGTCCTTCATGTTCATTCCTCGTGGCACCGCGCACTGCTTTCAGAATGTCGGGAAGCGCCCGGCAAGAATGTTGGTCATGTTCACGCCAGCTGGCATGGAGCGATTCTTTGAGGGGATCGCTGCCTTGCCTCCGGGCGAGGTCGATCCAGAAACATACCGTCGGGTTGCAGAGACCGCCGGGATGGAGGTCGTGGGTCCACCCATGTCGGCCGGCTAGGAGGCGTAGCTGTGCCGTTCGCTCAGGTAAACGGCGTCCGCCTCGCGTACGAGGACGAGGGATCCGGTTCCCCGCTGATCCTCGTCCACGGCTCGTGGACCAACCGCCGTTCGTGGGATCGAGTGGCGTCGCGGCTTGCCAAGCGCTTCCGGGTGGTTCGTCACGACCGGCGGGGCCACAGCGAAAGCGAACGCATTGGTGGGACGCTCGACGACGATACCCGCGACATCGCGGCGCTCGCGGAGCATTTGGGGCTTGGACGATTTCATCTGGTGTGCAGTTCGCGCGGTGGCGTCATCGGGCTGAAGCTGGCCGCGTCCCGGCCGGATCTCGTTCTCACTGTGGTGTGCCACGAGCCGCCGCTCCTTGGCGCCTTAAGAATCGACGAGCGGGGGGAACAGCTCGCAGATCAGCTGGTCGACGGGGAAGGGCGAGTCGTGGACATCGTCGAGACCGGCGACCACGAAACGGCTGCGCGGGTGTTCGTCGAGCGGGTCGCATTCGGGCCGGGAGCGTGGGAGCGATTCCCCCGATTCATTCGTCAGACCTTTATCGAGAATGCCGCCACGTTCGCCGAGGAGTATCGAGATCCCGGCGTGTATTCGGTTGACTTCGAGGCGCTGCGGCAGTTTCCCGGTCCCGTTCTGCTCACCAACAGCAGCAACAGCCCCCCGTTCTTCAAGGAGATCATCGACCGGCTCGCCGAGATCCTGCCGCGGGTCGAGCGGCACGTGTACCAAAGCGCCGGGCACAACCCGCAGGGCAACGCGGTCGAGCAGTTCGTGAGAGTGGTCGGAGACTTCATCTCGGACCACTGAGGCGTCGGCGGCCGGTGCTACGCTCGGCTGAGACTGGATTTTCCTCCCCCGGAGAGGAATTTATCCAATGGATTTCGTTGGACCAGCGATCAACGCCGCAGTCGTCGCCGCAGTAGGCCTCATCCTTGCGTGGCTTGGAAGGGGTCGCTTCGAGGCCGCTGATCGCCGAATTGACCGGCTCGAGGAAAGACTCGACCATCGGGTAGACGGCCTGGAGCAGCGCATGGATGCTTTTCAGGCGTCTCTCGACGCCATGAGATCAGATCTCACCCAAGTTGCACTCGCCGTAGGGGTTCGCAGACCAGCCACGAACGCCTGACATTTAACCGAGCCGGCCGCTCGGTTACACCTCAACCGTGGTTTCCTCCAGGTTTTCCAACGCCTCCTTGCCCCACCGCTGCGCGATGTAGCGCTGGAATTCGCCATCGTCCTCGATGGCACGGGTGCCGTTGTTGAGCCGGACGAAGAACTCGCGTCGCTTCGAAAACTGTCCCTTTCCGTCGGCCGCCGTGACTTCGGCCCGTACCGGAAAACCACACGGGTCCACGTGAACGCGGCAGATGTCGTGGCTGTCGACGTGATGGACGAAGGTCGTGACATTGGCCGCCGCCGCGAGACCGACCGCGTTCTCGAGCAGCTGGTTCAGGTGGAGAAGGAACACATCGGCGTCGACCTTGCCCTCCTTGCGAACGGTGACATAGTCGTGGTCCAGCCCCACGATGCTCCCGTCGTCACCAACACCGATCAGCAGCGTCCCGCCAAACCGTGAATTGAGAAACGCCGCAACCGTTTTGATGGTCGCGGACTCCACCAGCCGACTCTTCGCGTTCTCCTTCAGATCCCACCGAAGCGTCGACTTGTACTCCAGGTGCTGATCCTCGGTCCGAACGGGCGGCAGCAGGTCTCCGATCGGACACGTCTTCTGGTACGCGACCCTGGCTTCCTCGTAGAGCCGCGGGGACAGTGCTTCGGCCAGGCGCTGGCGGAACTGCTCGTCGTCCAGGATCCGAATGGTCAGGTCCTCCGCCTGGCGCATCCGAGCAGCCACCGCGCCCTCGAACTTCTTGTCGAACTCGATCTTGAAGTTGTCCGGGGTGTTTGCTGCGGCCTGTTGTTGCATGGTCGGATCCGCCGCCATGTCCGCCACGATTCCCTCCAGGTGTAGGCGGTCCGCCTTCGTGAGGTTGGCTCCGAAATCCCGGTTCAGCCGGTCGATCAGCTCGGAGAGCGGCGACAGCGTGGGGTCATAGCCTCCCGGCCCGTCCCCGGGGAACGCAACCAGGACGCCCTCCCCCTTCGTGAGACTCACATCGAAGTCCCCCGTCTTCGCCACCCGGAGATGCGTCAGCTGCACCTGGTCGCCGAGGTCGAGTGACCCATCCGGTCGAGCCGGCAGGAGCCGAACGAGATGCCGGCAGTAGGCGTAGCGGCGTTCCATCCGCGTGTCGGTCATCGGAATGATCTGTGAGATGAATCCGTACCGCGCCACGAATCGCTTCAGCGCGGTCCGGCACTCCTCCTGGTCCTCCGGATCCAGTTCGATGAACCGGTCGCGCCCGGGTTCGAGGAAGGCGTAGAGCCGCGGCTGAACGGCGCGGTCGTTGGGATCGGCGCCGAAATAGACCCTGGCGAACGCCTCCATGTCCTCGGTGCGCGTCACGCCGAATCGTTCGACCTCCGCCCACGAGTCGTACAGCTCGTTCGGGTCCGTCGGCGCGGCCAGTGACACGTCGTAGAACGGAGCGAAGCTTCGCTGGATCTCGTCGGCCGTATTGACGAAGTCCAGGACGAACGTGTCGTCCTTCTCTCCGTGAGTACGGTTCAGCCGAGACAGCGTCTGGACGGCGTTCACACCGAACAGTCGCTTGTCGACGAACATCGTGTGAAGGAGCGGTTGATCGAACCCCGTCTGGAACTTCTCGGCTACGACCAGAATGCGGTAGTCGTCTGAACCGAATTGATCAGCGGTTTCCGTATCGGGGAATCCGT
>DASVPT010000113.1:0-2379 GCA_036389535.1 Actinomycetota bacterium | reverse complement strand
ACCGCCTGATGCCCATCCTCTCCCTCGGCGTCTCCTACCGCCGAGCCCCGGTTGAGCTCTTGGAACGGCTGGCGTTCGCAGACGACGACTACTCGAAGGCCTACCGGCGGTTGCGCGACCTTGGCGCCGTCCATGAAGGCGTCATCCTCTCGACTTGTAACCGCGTCGAGGTGTTCGCGGACGTCACGTCGTATCACGCCGGTTTCCTCGATCTGAAGCGGTTTCTGTCCGAGGCCCGCGAGGTGCCACCCGAGGACTTCGCCGAACCGCTCTACTCGCACTACGAGGACGAGGCCGTCCAGCACCTATTCGCGGTCGCGGCCGGTCTGGACTCGATGGTCGTGGGGGAGCCCCAGATCTTCGCTCAGGTTCGAGGGGCCTATCGGCGGGCCGAGGCCGAACAATCCGCCGGGCCGATGCTTTCAGCTCTGTTCCGCGGAGCCATTCGGGCCGGGCGCCGAGCTCGTTCGGAGACGGCCATTGGGGCGTCGCCATCGGCGTTCGTCGAAGTTGGGGCCGGGCTCGCCCAGGCCGAGATCGGCGACCTCCACGGACGAAGCGCCGTGGTGGTCGGAGCGGGCGCCATGGCCACGCTCGCGGCGAAGCATCTTCGTGACCGGGGGATGCGGCCGATCACCGTCGTCAGTCGCAACACCTCGAAGGCGGAGAAGCTGGCAGAGGAAATCGACGGCGAGTCCGTCCCCCTGAGCGAGATTGCCTCGGTGCTCCGCGAGGCCGAGTTGGTGGTCAGCTCCACCGGAGCGTCCGGGACGGTCATCGGCGTCGAATCGGTCGGCGCCGCCGGCGAAGGGCGATCGGGTCGCCCGCTCTTCGTTCTCGACCTTGCGGTCCCACGGGACGTCGAGCCAGAGGTGGGCGACCTTCCCGGCGTCCGGTTGGCGGATCTCGACGATCTCCGGGGGGAGCTCGCGGCTCGAAACGAGGGAGCCGGGGACCAGATAGCGCAGGCCCGCGCCATCATCGAACAGGAGACCCGTCGGTTCGCGACATGGCGTCGAGCCGCGAAGCTCGCACCGCTCATCCAGGCCCTCAAGGAGCGAGGAGACGAGGTCCGCGCCGCCGAGCTGGCCAAGGTAGCTCCCAAGCTGGCCGGCCTCTCGCCCAAGGAGCGCGAAGCCGTCGAGAACCTGGCGGAAGGCATCGTTGCGAAGCTCCTGCACGATCCGATCGTGCGAGTGAAGGAGCGCGCCGGCGCGGGGCCCGGCGAAGGTCTGGCGGCCGCCCTCGCCGAGCTCTTCGGCATCGACCTCCCCTGACCACGCGGTTTCCGAGCGGACCTCACCCGACTCACCTCGAATGGACGCCCCTATGAAGCTTCGGATCGGAACGCGGCGGTCACGGCTCGCGCTTGCTCAGACCCAAGAGGTGGCCGCGCGGCTACGAGGCTTCGACCTCGAGGCCGAGGTGGTGCCCATGGAGACCCTCGGAGACCGGGGAGCGGCGCCGGACGGCGCCCCGGGAGGAGTCAAGGGCCTGTTCGTCAATGACATCGTGCGCGCCCTCCAGGAGCGTGCGATCGATGTCGCCGTGCACTCGGCGAAGGACCTTCCGGCGCAGGACCCCGATGGCATCGTCGTGGCCGGGGTTCCGGAACGGGCCGCTCCATTCGATGTTTTGGTCACCCGCGACGGATCCCTGCCGGACGGAGGAGTGGTCGGCACGTCAAGTCTTCGACGAAAGGCGCAGCTTCTCCGGTCTCGTCCTGAGCTGAAGCTGGCGAATCTCCGCGGAAACGTCGACACCCGTCTCAGGAAATTGGAGACCGGTGAGGTGGACGGCCTGGTGTTGGCGGCGGCCGGCCTGGCGCGGCTCGGATTGACCCCTCCCGCCACCCCTTTTCCGCTCGAAGACATGGTGCCCGCTCCCGGGCAGGGCGCGCTCGCGGTGCAGGCTCGTCAGGACGACGAGCTAACGCTGGAGGTCGTGCGGAAGCTCGATCACCCGAGGTCGCGGTTGGCGTTCGAAGCCGAACGGGCGTTGGTGGCGCAGCTCGGCGGTGATTGCTCGGTCCCCCTCGGGGCGTATGCCGAGGAGCGGGACGGGGCGGTTCGCCTGCTCGCCGTGGTGATTCGGGAAGACGGGAGCGACCTGGTCTCGGGGCAGGCGGAGGCGTCTGACCCGCAGGCCGTCGGCCTGGAGGTCGCGGAGATCCTTCTGGGGAATGGAGCAGCCGAGATCATCAGGTCGTGGGAAGGCGGCGAGTGAAGAACGCCGACCGCGTTCGAACGAACCGTCCACTCGAGGGCCGCACGATCCTGGTAACGCGATCTGAGCAGACAGCGCCCGCGTTTGCCGAACAGCTCAGCGAACGCGGCGCCATCCCGATCCTCGCGCCAGCCATCGAGGTCGTGCGTGCCG
>DASVPT010000112.1:0-5714 GCA_036389535.1 Actinomycetota bacterium | reverse complement strand
TGGGGAAGGGTTACGCTCTTTACAGCTACACGGAGGTAACGCGTGCCAGAGTTCACGAGGCCCGTGGGGCTCGGGTTTGCCGCTCGGGGCTCACTCTCCGATCTCACCGAGTGGGCCGACACCGCCCATGGTGCCGGGATCGATTCGGTCTGGATTCACGACTCGTATTTCGAGCGCGACGCCGTCACGTACGCCTCGGCCATCGCGGCGAGAGTTCCCGGCATTCGTGTCGCGATGGGAGCCCTCAACCCCTTCACGCGGCACCCCGTGCTCCTCGCGATGACGGTGAGCGCCGTCGACGACATGGCGCCGGGCCGCGTGATCCTGGGCCTGGGAAGTGCTTTGCCGCTGCGGCTCGCACAGATGGGAATTCCCTACGACCCGAAGACCGCGGTCGACCGCATCGGGGCGGTGATCGATACCCTGCGGGCTCTGTGGAGCGGGGAGCGGATTCCGCCTGGAAGGGAGGGCGTTCCACCGGTTGAGCCGATGTTTCCACCGGTCCACCGCGTGCCCATCTACGTCGCCGGATATCGCACCCCGATGCTCGAACTGGCGGGACGAAAAGGGGACGGGTACCTCGCTCGGCCGCTCGAGTCGCTCCCGTCGTTCACGGCGATGGTCCCCAAGATCCGGAGAGCATCGCTGAACTCCGGTCGTCCGGAAGACGCCGTCCACATCGCGGGATATCTCTTCTCCCTCGTGGACGAGACGAGGAGAGACGCTCTCAACCGCGCAAAGCGTGAGCCCTTCGTGATTTACATGATGGCGATCCAGACGGACGTGGCACTCAAGCGGGCCGGTTTGGAACTCGAGCTTCGCGACCGGATCTTCCAGCTCTGGAGATCCGAGGATTACCACCAGGCCGCCGAGCTGATGCCCGATAAAATGCTCGACGCGTTCATCCTCTGCGGAACGCGTGACGACGTAGCGGCCAAGGTCTGGGAGTCCCACGAGGCCGGAATGCAGCTCCCCGTCCTCCAACCCGTGGTTCAGAACGAAGAACAAACCCGCGCCCTCGTCGAAGTCGCCGCGCTGTACGGAACGGAGGGTGCGATGGTCGGGGCGGCGCCCGTTGAAGCGCCGTCGCCCACAGCGACCGCGGAAGCGACCAGAGATCGCCAACTGTCGGGGGCATCGCGACTGCGTCGCAAGGCGTCGGCATGGTACGAGATCGTTCGCCCGTTCAGTTTCACGGCCTCGACAGTTCCGGTTGCGGCCGCCGGCGCGCTGGCGGCATTCAATCACCGATTTTCGTGGCCGCTGTTTCTCGGAGCGTTCTTCGCGGCACTCTTTCTCCACATGGGGACGAACGTCACCAACGAGATCTACGACGTTCGCAAGGGCATCGACTCCATAACGTCCCCTCGCGCGAGTCACGCGCTCCTGAAGGGACGCCTCACCGAACGCGAGGCGTTCGGTCTCGCCTTCGTCGCTTTCTTCATCGCGACGGTCATTGGAATCTGGCTCATCGCCGTTCGGGGGTGGCCGGTGGCGGCACTGGGGGTGGCGGGGTTGATCGGTGGCTTTGGCTACACCGCTCCACCAATTCAGTACAAGTTCCGCGCGATGGGCTTGCCCCTCGTTTTTCTGCTGATGGGACCGCTGATGGTCATCGGTGGCTACTTCGTGGTGACCGGCACTTTCCGGTGGGAGACGCTCGCCGTCAGCGTGCCGGTCGGCTTGCTGGTGGCCGCGATCCTTCACGGGAACGAATGGAGGGACATCAGCGAGGACGCTCGCGCCGGAATCGAGACCTTCTCGATCCGGGTCGGCCGCAAGGTGGCTCGAGTGGCGTATGAGGCTCTCGTCCTCGGCGCGTATCTGGCCCTGGCGATCGCGGTGATGACCGGCGTCCTTCCGCCCCTGAGCCTCTTGGCGATGCTGTCGTTGCCACTTCTGGTGCGCGCCATCCGCTCCTCCGAGCTTGGGGCCAGCGGACAACAGCGCGCCATCGCGATGATCGATCTTCAGACGGCGCAGCTCCACGCCGTGTTCGGCTTTCTCTTGGCGCTGGGGTTGGCTCTGGCCGCGGCGCTCCGATAACGGTGGCCGGCCGCCGCCGCGATCTCCTCACTCCGCTCGCCCTTGCAGCGGCGTTTGGAGCGTTCGCCTTCACGTTCAGAGGACCTCGCAACCGGTTCTGGCAACGGATGACGTGGACTGGCATTGGCCTCGGCTCACTGTCCCTGGTCGCAGACCCAGAGCTCCGAAAGACGCGGATCCGGCGGAGCGACGTTCCTGTCGGCTTGGGTTCGGCCGCTCTCCTTTACGGCGTGTTCCAGGTTGGTGACCGGCTGGCCCGCCGGATTCTGCCGAAAGGCGGCGACGAGATCGGGCAGATGTACGCGCTGCGCGACTTACGACCGACGCCGGAGCTTGCCGTCCGGCTCGGCCTGGTCATCGGGCCAGCTGAGGAACTGTTCTGGCGCGGCTTCGTCCAGAAGCGGTTCGAAGGCGTGGTCGGCGTGTGGCCAGCCGCCGCCCTGGCCTCCGCGGCGTATGCGGGCGGCCATATCGCCGCACGCAACTTCACGCTGTTCGGAGCGGCAGGCGTCGCCGGGGGGTTTTGGTCGGCGCTGGCGGCCGCCGGAGTTCCACTCGGTGCGTTGATCGTGTCCCACATCGCCTGGGATATCTGGATCTTTCTGATCGCCCCCACCGCCCAGGGCAATCGCTAGCGACCCGATTCTCAGGCCAACGCCGAAAGCGAGTCCTCGACGACTCCATCGGTGTACGTCACGGAATTCGTGGCCAGCGCGGGGACCCGAGATCCGGGGAGGACGATCCCGACGAGGTTCAGCGGATCTGCCCCCGAAAGCGTGACCGTTTCTCCCGTTCTCTCCTGTTTGCGAACGGCACGAAGCGCTTCGACCGCTTCGGGGAGCGCGAACTGCTCGCCGCTGAACCCATTCACGAACCTCCCGCCGCGAATGGTGCCGCGCGCCTCCATTCGGCGGAGAGCCCACAGAACCTCTCGCCAAGGAACCGTGAACGCCTCGCGAACCATGAGGTCTCGGAAGATCACGCCCCAACGAGCGAGGAGCTGCTCCGCCAGCGCTTCCGCGAGCTGATCGACGTCCTCGGTTGCCGCCGCTGCCGGGACGAGCGACCACCGACCGGCCGAGCGAGCCGCGGTCCGAGATCCGGCTCTCCGCAATCTCGGGCGATGCGGCGCTCGAGCGACTGCCCGGCGATTCAGCAGCGACCGCACGGCCTCGAAGCCATCCGCGGTTACCAATCCTCTCGCCACGGCATCCCACAGCGCTTCTTCGATCTCATGCGGGAGGCGGCGGGTAATCGTCACCAAATCTGCGGCGAAGAGCGCTCCGTGCGTTCGAAGGGCGTCGAGGACATCTTGGGTTCGACCGGGACCGGGGTCCGGCGGCACTCGCCCCGACCGGGTTGCCTGGAGCAGCCACGGGAGGTCTTCGCGGACCGCGAGCGTGATCGGCGTCGACGCCGAAGGCGTCATGCCGCTTCTTCGAGGAGGCTCATCGTCGGCCCCCGCCCGAATCGAAAGCCGAGCCCACGTGACATCGCCCGACAGGCACAGATCGTCGAGCTGTTCGATTCGATATCCGTCCACCCGGGCCGCCAAGACATGCCGCTCCCAGGCGCCCGCTCCGAGCTCGAAGCCCTGAAGCTGTTCGACCACCGACAGAACGCCCAGCCTCCCCTCGCGTCGCGTTCCTGGCGCGACGTGCTGCCAGCGGAGCAGGAATCGCATGAAGTCCTGCGCGGTCACCGGTTCGATCTCGCGTCGAAGCCGCTGCTGCGTGTACGAATGGATCCGAGCCAGCAGGCGTCTGGCGCAAAACTCCTCCGGACCATCGGGTTTCGTGAAGTGGCCCCGGAAGGCGAAGCCCTCACCCTCGAGCCTTGCCACGGCGATGGTCACGTCGCCCTCCGAAAGGCCCGTGTGATACGCCAACTCGGCGACCGTAGAGGGGCCAAGGAATTCGAGATGGCCCTTCACCATCCCCGCCGCGGCGGCGTCGCGGTCGATCGGGGTTGGGGCGATCGGAGATGTGAAGTCGGGATCGACCCTCGCTCCCGGGAACAGGGCCTCGACCGCCGGCCGACGTTCCACCGATGACCAGAATTCGTTGTCAGGTGCAGGCCACGCCCTGACCACCCGCCGCTCCTCGAGCAGCTCGTCGAACCACGGCTGCCACTCTTCTCTTGGCCGGAGAGCGGAGACCGTCAACAGGAGGTCGTGCAGCTCGTCCGCGTCACGGGGCTCCGGCCGAACCTCCTCCCGAACGCGTTCGATCGCCTCAGGGTCAAGCCGAGCCAGATCTCGAGCCTCGACAGGAAGGCCGCGCCGAAGCTGGACGGCTCGGCTTCGGCGTTCTTCCAGCGGCGCGTCGTCAAGGTACGTGAACGGTCTGCCGTTCAGGATCTCGTGGGCCAAGACGGACGGCTCAACGGTGTCGCGCGCGACCACGTTGATCCTGCCCTCTTCGATTCCCCTCAGAAGATCTCGCAGGCCATCGACGTCCATGGCCTCGTGAAGACAATCCTCCAACGTCTGTTCGACGAGCGGATGATCTGGAATTTCCATCGGCCCGGGCGCGACGTTCTCCTGGCACGCCGCCAGCACGGGGAAAACCGCCGCCATGATGTCGTCGGATTCCATGCGCTGGATGGCCGGGGGGTTCTTCCGGCCGCCACGCATTCGCAGGACGGCCAGGGCGCGGTTGAGGTTCCATCGCCAGCGCGCCGCGAACAACGGCGACGTCAACACCGCTTGGCGAAGGACCCCTTCGACCGTCTTGGACGCGAGGAACTTCGGCACTCGTTCCAGCGGAAAGCTGTGCTGGGGACCGAGCGAGAGAAGGATGGCATCGTCGCTGGCGGCCGCCTGGAGCTCGAAGTCGAACGTCACGCAGAAACGCTTTCGAAGCGCCAGGCCGAGAGCCCGGTTCACTCGGGCGCCGAACGGCGAGTGCCCGACGAGCTGCATCCCGCCGCTGTCGTCGAAAAAGCGCTCGAGGACGATGGTCTCTTTGGTTGGAAGGACCCCCAGCGCGACGAGGCCCGCTCCGAGGTATCGAACGATCGTGTCTGCCGCAGCTTCGTCGATCCCGCACTCGTCCTGGAGCCATTGCCGGGCGCCGTCGGCGTCATCGCGCCCCAGGAACTCGCCCACCCTGTCTCGAAGCGCAGCTACTTCCTCAGAGAGTTCGGTGGTGCGTCCGGGCGCTTCGCCCAGCCAGAAGGGGACCGATGGCGGAGCACCCTGAGCGTCGACCACGCGAACCGTTCCGGGCTCGACGCGCCGAATACGCCACGATGTGGTGCCCAGAAGGAAGACGTCACCGGGCATGCTCTCCACCGCCCAGTCCTCGTTCACGGTTCCCACGAACGTGTCGTCGGGTTCGGCGACCACCCGGAAATCTCCGAGCTCCGGGATCGCACCACCCGAGGTCAGCGCCGCCAGGCGAGCTCCTCTCCGCGCCCGAATCCGGCCATTGACCCGATCGCGGTGGACATAGGCGGCGCGCCGTCCCCGTCCCGTCGTGATCCCCTCTGAGACGAGCTCGACCACCTCGTCGAATTCCTCTCTTGGCATGCTTTGGAACGGCGCCGCGGCCCGAACCAGCTCGAAGAATTCGTCCTCCGACCACTCTTCAGCGGCGCTCTCCGCCACGAGCTGCTGCGCCACGATGTCGCGGGGAGCGACCGGTTGGACGATCGCGTCGAGGCGA
>DASVPT010000111.1:0-2559 GCA_036389535.1 Actinomycetota bacterium | reverse complement strand
CTCGGGGACGGCGCTTGGTATCTGCGCTTCGCCACCGATCACTCACCGCTGTTATGGGAGCGGCTCCCGGAACCTTCTGTCAGCGATGAAGAGCAGGTTCGGCATCTCACATCTGACAACCGGGGTCGCGTGTATCTCATGGTGCCCGATGAGGAAGGAGAAAGGATCTACGTGCGCTGAGAGTCTGATTTTCACGGGTCGCCGCAACCCTCGTGCTAGCGTGAGGCGCGGTGCGAAATCGCCGGAGCATCTGGCCTGTCTTCGCGGTCGTCATCTTGCTGCCCATCGGATTGGTCTTGGCAAGCGGCGTTGCCGTTTGGCGAGCCGCCCATCAAGACGAAGCTCGAGTGGTCGATCACGTCGACGTCATCGCCGTCCTCGGCGCCGCCGAATATGGCGGTCGCCCCTCACCCACGTTTCGCGGACGGCTCGAGCATGCCGCTCTTCTGTATCGTCGCGGCTTCTCCTCGCGAGTGCTCGTTCTCGGTGGGAAGCAGCCCGGCGACCCCGTAACCGAGGCGGAGAGTGGGCGGGCTTGGCTAATCTCGGATGGCCTCCCGGAGACTGCCGTCAGCGCCGAGCCAAAAGGCAATACCACCTTGGAGAGTCTTCGCGCGGCGACGGAATACCTTCGAGACCAGAACCTCCAGTCCGTCCTGCTCGTTTCCGACCCATGGCACAACCTTCGAGTGAGGCGCATGGCCCGCGATCTTGGCGTTCGCGCCTATGTCTCGGCGACCTGGCAATCAGCCGCCAAAAGCCAGTGGAAGCGCCTTGGTGGATACGCCCGGGAAACCTTTGCCTACCTCTATTACCGGATCCTCCGCCGATGACCTCGAACGGCGAAGCAGGGTCGGTGCCCGGTAGTACCCTGAGCGTCGAGTGGCATCGTTGAACAAAACGGCGCGCGAGCGCACCGAGGAGATCGAGCGCCGAGTTCTTTCGGAGCGAGCGGTCCTGTCCTCGGAGACCAAAGGTCGTGAGCGGGAGGAAGAGCCGGATCGGCTTCGCGCCGCCTTCCAGCAGGACCGGGACCGGATCATCCACGCCAAGGCCTTCCGGCGCCTGAAGCACAAGACCCAGGTCTTCATCTCTCCCGAAGGCGACCACTACCGCGTCCGCCTCACGCACACGCTCGAGGTGTCGCAGATCGCCCGGACGGCGGCTCGAGCGCTTGCGCTCAACGAAGATCTCACCGAAGCGATCGCCCTCGGCCACGACCTCGGGCACACGCCGTTTGGACACCTCGGCGAGGAGGCGCTCTCTCCGTTTCTCGAGAAACCCTTTCGACACAGCGAACAAAGCCTTCGCATCGTCGACTACCTGGAAAACGACGGACGAGGCTTGAACCTCACCTGGGAAGTGCGCGACGGCATCGTCAATCACACATGGTCAATGGCGGCGCCGGCCACCCTGGAGGGACAGCTCGTTCGGTTCGCCGATCGCATCGCCTACGTCAACCACGACGTCGACGACGCCCTTCGGGCGGGGATCGTGCAGCCCGGCGACCTCCCGAAAGAACCTCTCAGCGTCCTCGGCACGACGCACGGTGACCGCATCTCGACGCTCGTCCAGGATCTGGTCGGCCAGAGCGAAGGAGCCGAGGAGATTCGATTGGGAACGGCGACACTCGATGCCCTCGACGAGCTGCGGACATTTCTGTTCGAGCGCGTGTACCTGCGGAGCGACGCACGCGCCGAGCAGGAGAAGGCCATCGCGGTGGTCAGGTCGCTCTTCTCGTACTACCTTGACCACCCAGAGGCGGTTCCGGCCGAATACAGTTCGGCTCTCGGCGATGCCGCGACGAGAGTTGCCGACTACATCGCCGGCATGACCGACCGGTTCGCGCTTCGAACGTACGAGGAGCTTTTCCTTCCCCAGGGCTGGCTGCTATAGGGGAGGAAGAATCGGATGGCGGGGCGCATCCGGCACGAGGATCTCGAAGCGGTTCGTGAGCGAACCGACATCGTTCAGGTCATCTCCGGCCATCTCCAGCTGAAGAAGGCGGGCCGGGATTCGCTGGTCGGCCTGTGCCCGTTCCATCCCGAGAAGACGCCGTCGTTCTCGGTCAGTCCCTCCAAGCAGGTCTACTACTGCTTCGGCTGCGGCGAGGGCGGCAATGTGTTCCGGTTTCTGGAGAAAGCCGAGAACCTGCCGTTCGTCGAAGCGGTGGAGCGTCTCGCCACGTTGTCCGGTGTCACGCTTCGCTACGAGGGCGAATCCGGAGCCGCTGCCAGAAGAAATGCCGGACGCCGGCAGGCCGTTCATCGAGCCATCGCCGAAGCCGGCCGCTTCTACCACAAGATGCTGCTCGAAGGCCGCGAAGGGGCCGATGCGCGGTCGTATCTCCAGTCCAGGAAGATCGGCAAGGAGAGTTGCGAACGATTCGGCATCGGCTACGCACCCGCGTATCCCGATTTCCTGCTGAAGCGGCTTTCGAAAAGCTACTCGCCCGAGCTCTTGCTCGAGGCTGGGATCGTCATGAAGGACGATGCGGGAAACTTCCGCGATCGGTTCCGCGGCCGCGTGATGTTTCCCATCCACGACATCTCCGGGAAC
>DASVPT010000110.1:0-2017 GCA_036389535.1 Actinomycetota bacterium | reverse complement strand
GTTCGTCCGGGCCCTGGATGACGCGAGCGCGCGCTATCGCGCCGAGGTCTACGAGGACGCGCGCCACGGTTACACCATGGCCGATTCGGCTGTGTTCGACGAGGCAGCTCGCGAGCGTCATTTCATGGAGCTGCGGGAGCTGCTCGAGCGGACGATCGGTTAGGCGTTCGGCACGCAGTCAGTGACCATGAAGATCCTTCCCGCGCGGTAGCGTCCGGGGCACATGGCCACACGGCAAGACGAACGACAACAGCGGGTCACACCGCTCGAGCTGTTCTTCGACCTCGTCTTCGTCTTCGCCATGACCCAGGTCACGAGCTTCTTGTTGAACAACCCAACGTGGGGCGGCCTGCTCCGCGGACTTCTCCTCCTGGCCATGCTGTGGTGGGCTTGGTCGGGGTACGCGTGGCTGACCAACCACCTCGATCCGGAAGAGGGCGCGGTCAGGTTGGTGGTGCTGGCCGCGGTCGCCGCGATGCTCATCGTGTCCCTCGCGGCGCCTCGCGCATTCGGCTCAGACGGGGTCGTCTTCGGCGTGGCGTATCTGGTGGTAAGAGCGCTTCACCTCGCGGTCTTGGTGGTCGCGGGTCGGGGCGACCATGACCTGTTCGGCGCCGTCATGAGGATCGTGCCGGGCGCCACCTTGGGTCCAACCCTGCTGATCGTGGCGGGGTTCCTGAAGGGGCCGGCGCAGCTTGCCCTGTGGCTCGCGGCGGTTGCCCTCACGTATCTGGGGGCCTTGCTCGGACACATGCGGGGATGGCGCGTCTCTCCGGAGCACTTCGTTGAGCGGTTCGGGTTGATCATCATCATCGCGCTCGGCGAATCCATCGTCGCCATCGGCGTCGGAGTGAGGGGGCTTCGGCTTGACGCCGAGGTGATCGGAGCTGCGCTTCTCGGCGTTACCGTGGCGGCGTGCATCTGGTGGTCCTACTTCGACTGGGTGGTCTACGTGGCCCAGTCGAGGCTGGCTGAGGCGACGGGCGCGACGCGCGCGGCACTGGCGCGAGACGCCTATTCATACCTGCACCTCCCGATGGTCGCGGGCATCGTCCTGTTTGCGTTCGGGTTGACGACGGCGCTCCACGACACGACGGGGTCGCTCGCGATGGTTCCCGCGCTTGGCCTGGTCGGCGGGGTCGCCCTCTACCTCCTGGCGCACGTGGCCCTGCGCTTGCGCATCCACGGCGGTCTGGGACTCGGACGACCGAGTGCATCAGCCCTTCTGATTGCGCTTCTCCCGGTAACGAGAGCGGTCACAGGCCTCGCCGCTCTGGGCTTGGTCGCGGCGGTCTGCATCCTCCTCATCGGCTATGAGTTCTTCCGCCACCGAGAGTCGCGAGCTTGGATCCGAAGCCGGCGTGGTGCGTTTACGAGCGGAGAGGCCGCCCAGCTGCCGGCGAGCGAGCGCCGGAACCGTCCTCGAGGAAGGAGATGAGTTGGAACTTCGACCGAAGCCACCGACGTCCAAAGGGTCCGACGACATGTTCACGGGAGACGTCTGGATCGACCACATCGCGAGCGGACAAGAGCCGTCTCGCATTCGGGTTGCCTTCGTTCGGTTTTCGCCCGGCGCCCGGAACGCTTGGCATGCCCACGCGCTCGGACAGACGCTCCACATCGTCGATGGCAGGGGGCGGATGCAGGCCCGCGGCGGTCAGATGGTGGACGTCCGCCCGGGGGACACGGTCTACACGCCGCCGGGGGAGTGGCATTGGCACGGGGCGGCTCCCGATCACTTCATGACGCACATCGCGATGTGGGAAGTGGCCGAAGAAGGACCGGAAACAGAGTGGGGCGATCACGTCACGGAGGCCGAATATCTCGGCGACTGAGGGTCTCGCCCCTGGAGGGAATGCTCGGCCTCGGGTTTCCGTTGAGGGCTAGAAGGACTCATCAATAAGGAGAAGCCACCATGCAGGTCAAAGAGCTCGGCCACATCGTCTTGTACGTCCGTGACGTCGAGCGGTCGCGGCACTTCTACCGCGACGTACTCGGCTGGAACGAGATCGTCGGC
>DASVPT010000109.1:0-2661 GCA_036389535.1 Actinomycetota bacterium | reverse complement strand
CCTGATGCGTCGATGAGAGTAGCAAACGCCGACGACACGGCGGCGCGTCACCCCGAATGGAGGAGGAGCTCGGCGATCTCCTGCACGCGCGCCACCGTCATGCCGTTTCGCTGCTCGGCCGCCATCGGGTGGTCCGGATGGACGAGCTCGAACGTCGGCCGGAGGTTGCCGCCTCTCAGCTGCACCATCAGGTCCAGGCCGTCCGAATCCGGATAGATCGCGGGCGCCGTGGCCAGCCAGCCCGGGAACGGCGGCTCGGTGGCGCGTTCGTCGTCGTCCCAGAGCTCGACCACTCGAGCGAAGTCCGGAGGAGCGACGACGGCCCACACGCCCCAGTTGAACGTCCGCGACGAGTCGATCACGCGAACCGGAACCACGCCGCGAACGAAGTACAGATCGTCACCGTCGAGCTTCATCCAGCAGAGATCATCGGAGAGGACTCCGTCCTCGCGGACGTCGTCAGGCGCGTACAACCACAGGTCCGGCACCGGCGCGGCGTAGTCGAACGGCGGACCCTCGTGGACGTCGCCGCAGACGGCGCAGGTGAACCCTTCCGGGTGAACCCGTTGCGAAGACTTCGTCCAACGCCGCTTGCTCATGCAGTCAGTGTGAGAAACATCACTGACAGAAATGACAGCTATGTGATTCGATAGGTAGTCACTGGTCGACCGGCGGCCGCGGGTATGATAGCTACGTTCATACCTTCAAAGGGACCCGAACAAAGGATGACGGCTATGGCCCGGAGAACTATCTACCTGCCGGAAAGCGTGGACTCCCTCATTCGCAATGCTGCCGAGGATGGTGAGTCGTATTCAGCGGCGCTAGCGCGTCTCGTTGAGGCCGGCTCGAGGGCTCTGCGTGGAAGGAAGCCGCCCGGATATGTCGGTTCCGGTGAAGGTCCCACTGATCTGGGGCGCCGGGCCGACCAGTACCTGAAGGACCTCGTGCGGTCGAGATGAAGGTTGTGGCCGACACAGGGCCAATCGTGGCGGCGGCCAATCGGCGAGACGAAGCCCATCAACTTGCTGCTGCCCTCGTCTCCGAACTCGGGCGGAATCTGTTGCTTCCGCTGACAGTGCTCGTCGAGGCAGACCAGCTTCTCAGGGCCAGGATCGGTCCGGCTGCGGCCCGCGCGCTCCTCGAGGCAGCGGCAGTGGGGGAACACGAGGTGTCCTATCTATCCCCGAATCTTCTGCGCCGCGCGGTGGAGATTGACCAAAGCAATGCCGCTCTTGACCTCGGGTTCGTTGATGCTTCTGTGATGGCCGTGGCCGAACGCGACAATCTCCCCATTCTCACGTTCGATTTCGGTGACTTCCGGGCCGCCCGGCCGAGGCGCGGGTACTGGCGGCTGGTGGTGGACGAGAAGAGGTATCGGGACTCGACGCAGTAGTCAGTCCTCGGGCCTCGAATATCTCGGCGGTCACTACTCTTGAGCGCAGCCGTAAGCCGAACCGAACGGTTGAGAGTGCCGAAGAGATATCTGGCCGAAAGGGGAGAGAAATGGGTCTGCAGGTCACCGCGATCATGCTCGGAGTCGAGGATTTGGCCCGTTCGAAGCAGTTCTACGCCGACCTCGGATGCGAGATCGAGCAGGACTACCCGCAGTTCGTTTCGTTCAACCTGGGCGATGGATCTTCCTCATTGGCCCTCTACGAGCGAGGAGCCGCCGCCGCCGACGCGGGCGTTTCGCCCGAGGGGTCGGGCTTCAGCGGCGTCTCGTTTCACTACATCGTCGATTCGAAGGACGTGGTCGACGAGGTCATGGCCAAAGCGGTCGCGGCCGGCGGCAGTGTGGTCAAGGCGGCAGCTGCCGCCCAGTGGGGCGGCTACTTCGGGTACTTCAGCGACCCCGACGGGCACCTGTGGAAGGTCGCCTCGCCGCAGTAAACGACGTGCGAAGCGACCGGACGCTCACGCACAGACCGTTCGCGTCCGAAGCCGAATCGTAATAGTCTTTTCGAACTAGTCACGGCCCCAGCGGGAGGCACCATGGGCACGAGCAGGCGTTTCATCCGGACCGCTTTCCTCTGTTCCATCCTGGTCGCGACGTTCGGCGTCCCGGCGCTCACGACCGCGGCCGCTTCCTCCACCGCCTCCGCGGCGACGACCCAGAACGTGCTCCTGGTTGGCAACAACTGGGACGGGACCGTCGACGTCGTCAATCCCAAGACGTTCAAGAAGCTGGGGCGCATCAACGTGGCCCCCGACTATCAGAGCTGCATCGAGCAGCCGTCTCCGGACCAGGCGGCGCCTTGCACGATCAACAACGAGCTCGCCGCAGAGGGACACCCCCAGCTCGTCGACGACATCCGGGTCTCGCCCGACGGCGCCGTGCTCTATGTATCGAGGCCCAGCATGGGCGACGTCGCCGCCTTCGACCTCCTGACCCGCCAGATGCTGTGGCGGGTGGATATCGGGATGCGGACCGATCACCTCGCGCTGTCGCCGGACGGGCGGGAGCTCCTGGTCTCGGTGACGCTGGACCGAGTGGTCGACGTCATCGACACGCAACAGGCGGCCATCGTTGACCAGATCCCGGCCGGCGACTTCCCTCACGAGAATGAGTACTCCGAGGACGGCGGGCTGATCTACGACGGCAGCATCGGCAGAGTGGTCACGCCGGACAATCCGGAGCTCGACGCGTTGAAGGGAGATCGC
>DASVPT010000108.1:0-2787 GCA_036389535.1 Actinomycetota bacterium | reverse complement strand
CGGCCCATTCGTTCGAGCAGGTTGTCGCGGAGCTCTTCCTTGACGGATCGATCGTCGTACCCGGAGGCCCGAAGCTCGCCTATGGTCGTGGGCCGAATCTGCGCTTCCTGCACGGAGGCCTAGCCTACACTCGGCCCATGACCGCACTCCGGGTGGTCCGCGCCGAGGGTGACGCCACGACGAGGGGAAGAACCATCGGGCGGGAGCTCGGCGAACTGATCGAACGCTCCCTGAGCTTTTATCACCGCTACTTCGAGCGACGCGGCGTGGCGTCGGCGGAGCTCCAGGACCTGCTCACCCCGTTCCTCTACGCCGCCGAGGCAACATTCCCTGAATACATGAACGTCCTGAAAGGGATGGCGGAGGGGGCCATGGTCCCTGTTTGGGAACTCTTCGCGGTCAACGCGTTCGAGGAGCTCGACCCCCTCTTGACCAGCGAGGAGGGGCAGCCCCGCTTCCTCGAGCAAAAGGAGGGGGCTTCTCCGGTGACCCGAAGCCGAACGGCGGAGCGATGCTCCTCCTTCACGGTAACGGGGCCGGGCTTCACGCTCCTTGGCCACAACGAGCATTGGATCGAGGGCGACCGGGGCAACGTCGCCGTCGTCCTGGACATCCCGGATCGCGGACGAGCGGTCGCCTCGCCAACGGTGGTGTGCTGTCTTCCCGCCGTTGGAATGAACGAGAAGGGCGGGACGCAGGGAATTCAATCCCTTCGCGCTTCGGATGAACGCCAGGGGGTCCCGCGGGTCTTCGTGTCGCGGCACGCGCTCGAGTCGATCGATCGCATGGACGCCGTCCGGCGAACGGCCACTCCGACGCGGGCTGGCGGTTACGGCTACACCATGGCGTTTCCTCCCGGAGACACGTTCACCATCGAGACCACGGCCACGTTCGAATCGCTGCTCGAGGGCCCCGGCCCTCACACCAACCACTACCTCGACCCGCGGCTCGCCGAGTTGGGCGTGGAGCCGTCCGAGAGAAGTCTGACTCGCTACGAACGACTGCTCCAGCTCTTGGAGGACCGGCAACCCGACACGCCGGAGTCGGTCATGGAAATCCTGGCCGACCACCACGGGGCCCCGAACTCCATCTGCATGCACCCCGATGCCGAGGCGGGAGACGAGGCGTCGGCGGTTCTGTTTTCGATGGTGGCCGACGTGGAAAACGGCCGCATGTGGGTCTCGGGGAGCAATCCGTGCACCGAGCCCTACGAGGAAATCGATCTCACCGGCGCGGTGGAACGGGCCGGCGTGTAGCTGTGTGGGGCACGCCGCTTCTCTATGAACGGCTGACGTGGCCGGAAGTTCGGCGGGCGGCAGAGGAGGAGCGGGTGGCGCTCATCCCAGTGGGAACGCTCGAGGATCACGGGCCGCACCTTCCGATCGACGCCGACGTCCGCCTCATCACGGAGATCTGCCGCCGAGCGGCCGAAGAGGCAGCCGACGAGATCGTGCTCCTTCCAACCATCCCGCACGGATATTCGCCGCATCACATGGACTTTCCCGGGCCGATCACGATCGGTTGGGAGACCTTCACGCGGTACTGCAAGGACGTCGGCACGTCGCTGGCGCACCACGGCTTCCGGCGAATGCTCTTCTACAA
This sequence comes from Actinomycetota bacterium, assembly GCA_036389535.1. Lineage (GTDB taxonomy): Bacteria > Actinomycetota > UBA4738 > UBA4738 > UBA4738 > JALYGK01. The sequence continues at coordinate 1,185 of DASVPT010000108.1, read as the reverse complement.
CGGGCACGGGTCCAACCAGAACCTGGTGGAGATGGCGGCTCGGCTGGTGATGATCGATCGCCCGGAGGTCCTGGCCGCGGCGGCCTTCTACCTGTTGAGCGAGGAAGGGGTGAAGGCCGTCGAGGCCACGCGCGAATCGAGCTTCGGCGGGATGGCCCACGCGGATGAGCTGGAGACGTCCATCTATCTCCACATCGATCCGGACGCTGTCGACATGGACAGGGTGGTGGACGAACAGGGCTATCCGGCGGGTGAGAGCGCGCACCTCGAGTGGTGGGCGGACGGCCCGCTCAAGCTCATGCCGTGGTGGTCGTCGTTCAGCAGGACCGGCGTGCAGGGGACGCCGTCCCTCGCCACTCCCGAGAAGGGCAAGTCGTTTCTGGACGCAGCCGTTGCGGAGTGCATCCGGTACGTGCGCGAGCTTCGGTCGAAACCGCTCCCGGTTCGGCAGCAGCCGCTCGAGCGTCCTCCGTGAGACCCGCCACGCTCTTCGGGAAGCCGCTCCCGGACGGAGGAACGATCGGCGTGGCTTCTCCCGCGAGCCCCTGGGAGAACCGGTCCGAGGTCCTTCGCGGCGTGGAGTGGTGGGAAGCTCGGGGCTACCACGTGAAGCTCGCGGATGGAATCTGGGAGCGCGACAACTACGTGGCGGGGGACCCGAAAACGCGGGCGCGAGACCTGGTTTCACTGTTCGCCGATCCCGAGGTCGACGTCGTTCAGTGCCTCCAGGGCGGGTACGGGTCCGCGCAGGCCATCCCCTATCTCGATTTCGAGGTCATCGCGGAGAACCCCAAACCGTTCCTCGGGTTCTCCGACATCACTGCGCTCCACGTCGCCATTCGCCAGAACACCGGCTTGGCCACCATCTATTCGAACGGGCTGAGCGGCGTCGGCTCGAAGGACGTTCCCCCGTTCAACAAGGACCGCCTGCTCGCAGTGGTGAAGGGGCACACGACCGGCGAAGTGCCGAAGGATCCCGACGACCCGTACGTTCGGCCCATTCGGGGCGGAAAGGTCACCGCTCCGGTCGCGGGCGGCAATCTCTGGCTCCTGGTGCAGACGCTGGCGACGCCCTACGAGATCGACCTCGACGGCGCGATCTTCTTCTTCGAGGCGGTGGACGAGCCGCCGTGGGTCATCGACGGCAACCTGACCCAGCTGGCGCACGCCGGGAAGCTCGACGGC
>DASVPT010000107.1:0-14234 GCA_036389535.1 Actinomycetota bacterium | reverse complement strand
CCCGGGAGGTGCGATGAACGAAGCTGCGGCCATGATCCAGCGTGCCGAGTCCCGGATCGCGAGCTACGGTGCGGCTCGGGCGACGGTGGCGTTCTCTGGCGGAGTGGACTCGTCCGTCGTTCTGGCGCTGGCAGCGCGGGCTCTTGGGACGGAAAGCATCACCGCCGTCATTGCGGTTTCTCCAAGCCTTCCAAGCGGGGAGCTGGAAGCGGCTTCCGGCGTCGCGGGCCAACTCGGTGTCCGCCTCAGGTCGATCACGACACGGGAAGTCGAACGGGAGGCGTATGCCCGCAACGACGCGATGCGCTGTTTCCACTGCAAGGCCGAGCTGTACACGACGCTGGGGCGGCTCGCGACGAACCAAGCGGTGGACGAGGTCGTGTTGGCCGGGGCGAACGCCGACGACGCCGGCGACTTCAGGCCGGGACTGCTCGCGGCGCGAGAGCTCGGCGTGCGAAATCCGCTCCTCGAAGAAGGCTTGACCAAGGGCGAAGTTCGGACGATCGCCCGCAGTCTCGGGCTCGTCTCGGCGGAGAAGCCGGCGTTGGCGTGCCTTTCGTCTCGAGTCGCGTTCGGCATCCGAATCTCAACGTCGCTGCTGCGGCGAATCGACGCGGCCGAGCGGCTCGTTCGCTCGCTCGGACTCGAGCAGGTTCGCGTCCGGCACTTCGGCGACGTGGCCAGGGTCGAGGTCGCTCGTGATCGCGTCGGCTGGCTCGCCGGACATCCGGAATGGCCGGGCACGGTGGCGGAGCTTCGGCGCCTCGGGTGGTCGGACGTCCAGATCGATCCTGAGGGTTACCGAACCGGCAGCATGAACGCCACACTTGCCTGATCTCGCGGCCGCCGCCCCGGCGCGTCGAGCGACGGCCGGCCGACGGCAATCGAACGGACCGCTCGACGTCCTCTTCGCCATCGCCGAGGCGTATCCCTTCGTGAAGGTGGGTGGTCTCGGCGACGTCGGCGGATCGCTCCCCAAAGCGCTCGCTCGGCTCGGCCATCGCGTCAATCTGTTTCTCCCTCGGTATCCGGGCATGGACCGCGGCGAGAGGTTCCTCTCCCTCGACGTGGATATGGGTCGCACGGCCGAGCGGGTCGACGTCGCCTATCACGGATCACATGGCGACGTGGACGTCTACAGCGCCGGAAACACGCGGCACTTTCACGGCGTGTACGGATACGCCGACCACCACGTGGATCCGTTCGTGCTGTTCTCGAAAGCCGTCGTCTCCTTCGCGTCGGCATCAGAGCGAACGCCGGACGTCATCCACTGCAACGACTGGCACTGCGGCCTCAGCCCGCAATACGCGCGCCTCGGTCCGCATCGAGGCGCGTTGGGGCGAACGGCCACGGTCCTGACGATTCACAACCTTTCCTATCAGGGGCGCTTCGGTGCCCGCGCCGAGTCGTTGATCGGCATGGGAAGAGGGGGAGGGAGCAGCCTCCTGGCGCGGGGGATCGCTTTTGCGGATGGAGTCAACACCGTGAGCCCGCGGTACCTCGAAGAGATCCTGGCGCCCGGGCGCGGAATGGGACTCGACCGGCTGCTCCGCGCTCACCCCGGGCCGGTCACCGGAATCCTGAATGGCGTCGACTATGAAGCGTTCGATCCGGCTACCGATCCATACATCGTTTCGAACTACGACGCATCGTCGTTGGACCGAAAGCGCCACAACAAGGCCGCGCTCCAACGGGACAGCGGACTGGCCGTGGATCCGCAGACGCCCCTCTTCGGCATGGTTGCCCGGATCGTCAGGCAAAAGGGCATCGACCAGCTCTGCGCCGCGATCGACGCGCTGATCGGGCGAGGAACCCAGGTTCTCATCACGGGCGTCGGGGAGCAGCGATACGCGCGGGCGCTCCGGTCCGCGGCGCGCCGAAATCCGCGCGCCGTGGCATTCATCGAGTCAGGGGCGGAAGCGTTCGCCCGGCGGGTCTACGCGGGGTCGGATTTCTTCCTGGCCCCATCCGTCTACGAGCCCTGCGGCCTCGGTCCTCTCATCGCCCTCCGATACGGCTCCATTCCGCTCGCCCGGCGGACCGGCGGCATGGTGAACACCATCAGCGACTGCCGAGATGACCCCGCCGTCGGCTTGGGTTTCACGTACACCGGCGAGTCGGTACGAGGCCTGCTCGGAGCGGCCGATCGCGCGCTCGCGGTGTACCGGGATCCGCCCGCCTGGAACTCGCTCAGACGCCGCGCCATGGCAGCGGACTTCTCCTGGGACCGCCCGAGCCGCGAGTACGACGCGCTCTACCGGCGAACGCTCGACGCGTTCGAGGCGTAGCGGTCGTGGCCGCTCGTCTCGCGGTCGTCCATCACGCGAATCAGTTCGTCATCACGAACGGTTACGAGGACCGGCAGGGCATCGATCCGGTCGTTGACGGCTACACAGCCGTCCTGCGCCTTCACGAGGAACACGGCGTCGTGGCGAATCTCCATCTCAGCGGGACGCTGATCGAAGCGATCGCGTGGCATTGCCCGTGGTTCCTCGACATGGTGAAGGACCTTCGGGAAGCGGGGGTGGTGGCCCTGATCGGAGGCGTCTACACCGAGACGCCCATGACCCTGTTTCCACCCGGCTTCAACCTCGGCCAGCTGAACGAACTGCTCTTCCTGTACGAAGAGCATCTCGGATGTGCTCCGAGCGACGTTCGAATCTCCTGGGTGCCCGAGAGGGTGTGGGACACGGAGAAGCTGGCGCCGGTTCTGACCAGCGCTGAGCTGGCCAACGGCGGCTATCGCGCCGTGCTGCTGGACGACCGGCTGCTGTTTCGAAGCTCCCCGCGGTACCGCGAAAGCGAACGAGCGCGATTCGACACCCTGGGTCCGTTCGATCGCCTCGGCGCGGACGAGGGGACCGCACGAGGCGATGGAACGAACGGCGTCGCGCTCGAAGCCTGCCGCATCCACGAGATCGCCGATTCCGGCGGGTTGCTCGCCGTTCCGCTGTCGGCCGATTTCCGCCACTGGGTCGCGCCGACCCGGCTCGAGCACTGGACGCACCTCGAGGCCGCCGTGGCAGCCCTCGATCGGGACGGGCGGGACGACTCGGTCCTCGTGTTTGCCGACGACCTGGAGCGAACCGCCGGGGTCGGCGGATGGGACGCTTCGGTGCTCGAGCACTACGACGCGTTCCTCCGGTGGATGGCCGAGCGGGAGGAGATCGAGCCGGTTTCCCTTCCCGATCTCCTCACGACGCCACCTCCCACTCGATCGCGGACCCTCGACCCCGGGACGTTCTTCGAGCTGGCGCACGTGTGGGGAGCCGGAGAGGACTATTGCCGCTGGTTCGATGCCGAGGCGTGGGCGCCGTACCGCCGATACCTTGAGGAGGCTGAGGAGGACCTTGCCGCGGCGGAGGCGGAGGGCGCCGACAAGCGCCTGTTGGAGCTGGGACGAAAGCATCTCTACGCCTCGACCTTCGAAACGGCGTGGAACGACGTCGACGGGGACGACCACCGCCCGGCAGGCTGGGCGAAGGCGGTCGCCAGCCACGCCCGTTCGGCGATCCCAATCACGGAGGCGGCTCGACGGTTCGCTCGCGTGGATGGCGCTCTCGATGCACAGATCACGGACATCGATCGCGACGGCGAAGAGGAGGTGGTTCTGTCGGGCGATGAGGTGTTCGCCGTGGTTGCTCCTCTCCACGGCGGAAGACTGGTCTCCCTCTTCGCTCGGGGGCCGGAGGGGGGAGCGCTTGTGGTCGGGAATCCCACCGACGACTGGCACCTCGACGAGGGACTCAACCGATTCATCACCAATCCGCCGAATCATCCCGGCGCCCTGGTGGACTGGGGCGGGGAGGGGGACGCCTACGAAATCTCCCGGCTGGAGAGGACGGGAGCCTCTGTCCTGGTCGAGCTGACGAACGTCCAGCCGCAGAGCGCCCTCCGTGGATTACGCAAGACGATCACCGCATCCGCGGGCGGGCCGGTCGTCGATGTCTGCTATCGCGTCCCCTCGGGTGTCACCGGGATCTCAGTCGAGTCGTGCCTCTCTCCGGACTACTACCGGCTGTTGCGGGAAGGACGCGGGTGCATCGCATCCTTCGACGGACCGAAGCGGCGCGGTTTCCGCCTGGACGACGTGGCGGTGTGGGTCGACCTCCCCCGCGGAGAGGCCACGCGGTGGGCGGAGCCGGTGAACAGCCCGGGTCACGCCATGAGCGTTCGTGTGGTCGCGCGGGCACCGCATTTCCATCTGAGGATCGGCTTCGCCATGAAGACCGGGGTTGAGGTCCAAAGCTTCGGTTTGATCGACGGGTGCCCCCGGTAGGAAGATGCATCGGGCGCCCCACCGTCCAGCGGAGCAGAGCGCGTGGCTGAGATCACGCTCCAAGACGTCTCCAAGGTGTTTGCCGACGGCACTCGTGCTGTTTCCGGCCTCGACCTGCGAATAGACGACGGCGAGTTCATGGTGCTCGTCGGCCCCTCGGGATGTGGCAAGAGCACCGCGCTTCGCATGGTCGCGGGCCTGGAAGACGTCAGCGAAGGCACCATTCGGATCGGCGAACGAGTGGTCAACGAGGTTCCGCCGCGCGACCGCGACATCGCCATGGTGTTCCAGAACTACGCTCTGTATCCGCACCTTTCGGTCTATGAGAACCTTGCCTTCGCGCTGAAGCTGCGAAAGGTCCCGAAGGATCAGGTGGATCGTCGGGTCAAGGATGCCGCTGCCACGCTGGGCCTCGAGGAGTTTCTGAACCGAAAACCGCGACAGCTGTCCGGTGGGCAGCGCCAGCGGGTGGCGATGGGGCGTGCGATCGTCCGCAACCCACAGGGCTTTCTCATGGACGAACCGCTGTCGAACCTCGACGCGAAGCTTCGAGTCCAGATGAGGTCCGAGATCGCCCGGCTCCAAGACGAGCTCGGGGTGACCACGATCTACGTGACCCACGATCAGACGGAAGCCATGACCATGGGCGATCGCGTCGCCGTCATGCGGAAGGGGATGCTTCAGCAGGTCGACGCGCCGCAACACCTCTACGACCAGCCGGCCAACCTCTTCGTCGCTGGATTCATCGGGTCGCCGGCGATGAACATGGTCGAAGGTCGGCTTTCCGGCGGCGACGGCGAGCTCTTCGTGGACTTCGCAGGATTCAATCTCCGAATCGACGACGCGCTGATCGACGCTCGTCCGGCCCTGAAGGGGCACCGCGACCGGAAAGTGGTGGTCGGCATTCGGCCGGAGGACCTGGAGGACGCTTCCATCGCGCGGGACGCACCGGAGGATCGTCGAATATCTGCCCACGTTGACCTTCGAGAGGCCCTCGGCTCGGAGGTCCTGATCCACTTCACCGTCGCCGCTCCGCCCGTCGTCACCGAGGACACCAAGGAGCTCGCCTCCGACGTCGGAAGCGAGGCGTTGGAGAGCCTCGAGGTCGGTGCGAAGCAAGCTCAGAGCACATTCGTGGCCAAGCTCGACCCCAGAACGAAGGTCCGGGAACGCGACGACGTCGACCTGGTCGTCGACACCGCACGGCTTCACTTCTTCGACCCGGAATCGGGTCTGGGTATTTACGGGGACGAACGGGGATAGAGCGGTTCGGCCACCGCTCGAGCCGCGGGAGAGCAGATGGCGATAGCCGAACGAGCAGTCCGTCGAAGGAGCGCCGGCGGCTCTGTCGGTACCTGGTTGCGAAAGCACCGCTTCGAGCTGGCACTGGTCGCCCCCCTGGTCGCCTACGTCCTGGTTCTGACCATCGCACCCATCGTCGACACGTTCCGGCTCTCGTTCAGTGCGCCCCGGGACGGGTTCCCGACGTTCGAAAGCTATCGAGCGATCACCAGGACGGGCGTCTTTCGAAGTGCCGTCCTCAACACGCTGATCGTGGCGTTCCTCTCCTTGGTGCTCGAGCTCAGCATTGGGCTCAGCGTGGCGCTGGCGCTCCATGCGAAGTTCGCGGGCCGGGGGTTCGTCCGAACCGTGAGCCTGGTGCCGCTCGGCGTCCCGACGATCGTGTCCGGGGCGGTGATGCTTCTGATCTTCAGCCGCGCCGGGTACTTCAACTCGATCATGTTCCTGTTCGCCGAGCTGGTGGACAAGATTCCCGGCATCGACTGGCAGTGGCAATCGGTTTCGTGGACCGTCGCCGGTGGCTTTCGCACGTTGCTGACGGTCGCCATCGCCGACATGTGGAAGGTCCTCCCCGTCATGACGCTGATCTTCCTTGCGGGGCTCCAGGCCATTCCCGAGGACATTTACGAAGCGGCGGACGTGGACGGGGCAACGAAATGGCAGCGCTTCGCCCGGGTCACCCTGCCGCTCCTCGTCCCCTACATCACGATGGCGATCATCCTTCGCGCGATCGATGCGTTTCGAATCTTCGAGCTGGCGCTGGTCCTGGCGGGTCCGGAACGGGTCCTCGGGACGTTCATCGCGGAGCGATATCTTCCGCCGACCAACGATCCGTTCACCTCTGCGGCGGCCTCGATCGTGCTGTTCGGGATGATCATGGTCTTCATCGTTCTCTACCTCCGGTTCGTGGCAGCCCGACAGCAGGTGCGTCTGTGAGCGTCGCGGTCAGGTCCCGGCCCCGGCGCGATCCGTTGGCCGCGCCGCTCAAGGTGGCGTTTCCCATCTGGGTGATGGTGTCGGTGCTGATCGTTCTGTTCCCGATCTATCTGATCTTCATGGTGTCGTTCGCTCCGGGATCGGCGCTGTTCGGCGAGCGGCCCGCTCTGGTCGTCACCGATTTCACGCTCCAGTGGTGGAAAGGGGTCTTTCAGGGAGGGGAGCTCGTACCGCCGCTGGTGAAGAGCCTCTCCGTCGCAACCGCCACGACGCTCCTGGCCATCCTCATCGCCTCACCGGCGGCGTATGTGATTTCGAGGCTCGCGCCGACGCTCAGGTACACCATCGTCATCGGCCTGTTGGTCACTCGGATGTTTCCCGAGTTCGCCATCGGCATCTCGGTGGCCACGCGCTTCGCGAAGTTCGGTCTGGTCGACGACTACTTCGGGCTGATCCTGGCCCACCTCATCGGGTCGCTTCCCTTCATCACGTGGATTCTGGTGGGGACGTTCGAGACGATCCCTCGGGACGTGGAGGAGGCGGCGCAGATCGATGGTGCGTCCCGCTTGGGGACACTCGTTCGCGTCGTCTTTCCGCTCGCCGCCCCGGGAATCGCGGTGGCCTCCCTGTTCGTGTGGCTGTACTCGTGGAACGAATTCCTCTACGCGCGTCTGCTGACCACCAACCAGAACACGCTTCCGCTCCAGGTCTTCAAGGCCATCGACCGTGGCGTCACGCAGGAGATGGCTGCGGTGGCCGCGATCCTCACGCTTCCGATCCTTTTGGTTGTCTACTTCCTGCAGCGGTACCTGAGGCCGGGGGCGCTCTCCGGCGCGGTGAAGGGGTGATGAGACTAGGGTGACTGGGAAGGTTCGACATCAACCATCGACCGAGCGGGCGGGAGTGCCCGGGTGGAGGTGACGCAGGTGAAAAGGATCATCCGGCCGTGGGTCGCGATCGCGGCTGTCTTCATGGTCGTCGCGACGGCGTGCGGCGGCGGAAAAGAGAAGCAGCAGACCGCGCCGAAGGGAACGCAGTTCGCCGGGACCAGCATCACGTTCAGCACGTCCCTTGCCGAAACCGAAGAACCGGCCGTGAGGCAGCTGCTCGATCAGTTCGCGCAGCAGACGGGTGCGACGGTCAAGATCGCTTCGATCACGTCGCAGGATCTCCCGCAGAAGCTCAAGGTGGAGGTCAACTCAGGAAAGCACACCGTTCACCTGTTCGCCCAGGACAACCTGGCGCTCGCGGTCCTGGTCGAGGACGGGTTGGTGGAGGACCTGTCGAGCGTAAAGCTGCCGACGGGGGTAAACCCGGCGCTCATTCCGGAGAAGTTCGGCGGTAAGCAGTACTTCCTGCCCTACCGGCCGAACGTGCGAATCGCCTACGTGAACACGGATCGGTTCCAGTCCGCTCAGGTGTCCCCGCCCCGGACGACCGACGAGCTGCTCTCCGTTGCGCAGAAGCTCAAGACGACGGCGCAGGGCCAGCCGAAGATCACGCTGTCGCTGGAAGGCCCCTCCGGGGCTGCCGGCGTGACCATCTCCGAATGGATCGTCTCCTACGGCGGGAACCCGCTGCTGCTGAACGACCCGGGCTCGGTGCAGGCGTTTCAGTTCCTCCAGAACATGTGGAAGCAGGGCCTGATCGCCAAGGAGAGCCTCCTCGCCAAGTACGACACGGAGATCGACAACCTCCGCGGAGAGACGGCGTGGTTCGCTCAGAACTGGCCGTTCACCACCGCGGAGCTCGCGAAGCAAGGGCTCCTCGAGAAGTTCCAGGTCTATGAGGGGTACCGCGGCCCGGTTCGCGCGGCGCACGTCATCGGAGGAGAGGTGCTCGGGGTCCCGAAGGGTGTGACCGGCAAGGAGAAGGAGGCCGCCATCGCCCTCGCCCAGTTCCTGATGTCGAAGCCGGCTCAGGAGGTTCTCGCGGCGAAGAACGCCTGGCCGTCTGTCCGCACCGACGCATACGCGCAGGTGCCCGCCGACCAGAAGTCCACGTTCCAGGCAATCAACACCGCGCTCCAGAGCGGGTGGTACCGGCCCAATGTCATCTACTGGTCGGACGTGCAGGACGCGATCAACGAGGCCGTTCGGCGTGTGATCGTGCGTGGGGAATCGGTCGAATCGACGCTCACGGAGCTCCACGATCAGATCGCCAAGGCCGCGCAGGACAAGGGAGCGGAGTATCCGCCAACGTCATAGTCCCGCGGCGTTGTGGCGGTACGCGCTTTAGAGAAGAAAGGCGCCGGACGATTCGCCCGGCGCCTTTCTTTCGTCTTCCCCCAGATCGTTAGCTGCCTCCGACCGCCTTGGCGATCTCGGCGGCCGCGTCTTTGAACGCTTCCTTCGGCGTCTTTGTCCCGTTGAAGAGCTGCGTGTAGGCATCGGTCCAGATCGGCCAGACCCGCTCCACGTGGTTCACGGTCGGCACCGGGACGCCGTCCTTTCCGCTCGCCGCGAACGGCCCGAGGCCGGGATCGCCCGAGACCTGTGCGAGCGCGGCCTTGAGCGCCGGCGGGCGCCGGGTGGCGCCGGAGAGCCGAAGCTGGGCGTTCTCGCTGGTCAGGATGTCTCGCGCGAAGCTCTCAGCGAGGAGCGGCGTCTTGGCAAATCCGGAGACCATGAACCCCTGGACGTGGACGAAGGGCCTGGCGCGGTGGCCGGCGACCGGAGGGATCGGCTCGACCGCGAAGGGAACGCCGCGAGACTGGAAACCGGTCCCGGTTCGTTCGATGGACCATGGCCCGGTGATGGCGAACGGAACGCGGCCGGCGCCAAAGCGTTCGACCATCACCTCGTTGGTCACGCGTGGGTCGATGAAGCCCTTGTTCAACCAGCGGGCGAAGGCCAGAGCCGCCTTGACGCCGCCCGGGCTATCGAGGCCGACGTCCTTCGGGTCGACCCGGCCGTCCTTGTCCCCGAACAGGTAGCCGCCGAACGCGCTGAACAGCGGGTACTCGCTGAACGGATCGGGAACCGGAAGGCCCAGCGGGAAGTCGATGTTCTTTCGGCCGCGAAACTTCAGCGCCACCTTTTCGAGCTCTTCCCACGTCTTGGGGGCCCGCGGAACCAGCTTGGTGTTTCTGAGGAGCGCGACGTTTTGAAAGGCGAACGGAACGCCGTACACCGAGCGGCCATGGCGGAAGGCGTCGATGGTGACGGGCAGGAAGGCCGGGGCGACTCGGGCCAGGTCGACCGGGGCGATCGCTCTGGCCGGGAGGAGCTGGGTCAGCCATTCGTGAGCGCCCAGAAAGAGGTCCGGACCGGTCCCCGCCGGGCCAGCCTGGAGGACGTCCTGAAGGAGCTCCTCGAACGGGACGACCTCCACCCGAACCGTCACGCCCGGGTTCTCCATGGTGAACTCATCGACGAACGGGCGGAGGGCCCGAGCCCGAGCTTCGTCCGCCCAGATCAGAAGGGCCCCACCGGTGAACTTCGGCCGGGGCGTGCCACTGCCCGAGGTGGAGGGCCGGTCGCCGGTGCACGCCCCCGTCACCAGCGCCGTCGCGGCGGCGACGATGACGAGCCTCCGGACTCCCCACCGGACCTGCCTTGCTCGTCGTCGCGAAAGGCGCCACCCGCAGAGGGGGTTGTCGCTTTTCATAGTTGAGGGCGCGCCGAAGCGCAGGACGAATGCCAAGACATCGAGGAAAGTATCGCGCCGCTGTGGGCGCTTGGCGGGGAACCAGAGGGAGGGGGGCCCCAAAAAAGCCCCATAAAAACGGAACTGCCGGAGTCCGAAGACTCCAGCAGTTCCAGATCGATTTATACGCCCGCGGTGGCCGCCTGGTCAAATCGAAGAGCCGGTTTTGTCACTTTCTTTTGTTTCCGGCGAGTCGCCTCGCAGCCGGAGCCACGCCGAACCGATTCGCTGCACCACCGTCGCCGCGCCGAGGCCGGTGAGGATGATCAGGACAGGGAGCAGCGCGCCGGGCACGGTGAGCCCGATCACCAGCAGGACGAAGCGCTCGAGGCGCTGCATGAACCCCTCGGTCATAGTCAGACTGGCGGCCTCGGCCTCGGCTCGGACGTAGCTGACCAGAAGCGCGAACAGCAAGCTGGAGAGGGCGAGGGCCGCGGCCGGCCGTTTTCCTTGCTCGAACAGAGTCCAAAACAGCGCCCCGAAGACAATGAGATCGGAGACGCGGTCGACGACCGAATCGAGGAAGGCGCCGGCCCGACCCGCTTCACCTCGAAGGCGGGCCAGCCCTCCGTCGAAGATGTCGAACAGCCCGGCGACCACGAGGAAGATCCCGGGCAGAAAGAAGCGGCGTGTCGTGAGCAGCCACGCGACGACGCCGTTTCCGAGGAGTGACAACAGGGTCAGGTGCAACGGGTGGACTCGAGCCCGGTACAGGCCGGCCAGTGCGAGCCGGTACGGCCAGGCGAAGATCTTGCCGAACAGCGGGCCGATGACGCTGGGGCTCCGCCGGGGAGCGGGGACGTCGCGAACCCGCGGCGAGTGATGGTCCCGATCGGTCACGACGTCCGCGCTCGGTCGGATGTTCGTCGCGCGGCCATGGATTCAAGAGGGTACGCTTGGCGAGGCAGCCTCGTGAGCATCAAAGCATCGCGTCGGAGGGAGACATGAGCAAGAGAGCGAAGGATCTCAGAGACCAGGCGACGAAGGCCATCGGCAAGATGGCCCAAGGGGCGCCCGGGGTGGCGAAGAAGGTCACGGAGCGTGCGCCGCTCGTGGCGAGAAGGGTCGCCGACCGAGCCCCGGAAGTGGCCAGAAGGGTCGCGGCGCGGACGCCCGACGTCGTGCGCCGCGTCACTGCCGGGGCTCCGTCGGCCGTGAAGAAGGCCGCCGACGCGGTCAGCCAGCGCGCGCCGGGAATGGCGAAGAATCTTGCCGCTCGCGCGCCGGGCGTGGCGAAGCGAGCGAGTGACACGGTCACCGCCGCGACCGGACGCGTTCGGAACAGGGTCCGCCGGCCTGGGACAACCTCCACGCCAAAGACAACGGCCAAGGCCCCCAGTTCGACCGGTTCGAAGCGATCCTCCGCAAAGAGCAGCGGCGGAGCCAAGAGGAGCTCATCGACCAGCGGCTCAGGGGGCACCAGGGCCAAGAAGTCTTCTTCGACCTCCCGGTCCTCCCGATCGAGCGGCTCCGGAGGGTCCTCTCCCTCGGCGAGCTAGGACTCGGGCGTCTCTTCCGCTTCGGCCCGCTCCTCGGGGTCGCCCATGATCGTTTCGCCTTGCGCGGGCGACGCTGACCCAGCGACGGCTCTCTGCCAGTCCGATCCGGGCCTCGGAAGAACCCAAAACCCGATGAGCGCCAACGGGACCCAAGCGACGAAGAGCGGGGCGACGGAATGAGTCGCCGCGGCGAGCGCGACCAGGACGAGGGCGAGCGCGAACAGTCCCGAGGTCAGGGCGAGCTTTCTGGTCGGAGTCATACCACTACTTATACCGGAGCACCCGGCGCCGGCTGGCACGCCGGGCAGTAGTAGGTGGTGCGTCCGGCCGCAACGGTGCGCTCCAGTCGCGTCCGACACCTCGGACACGCGGCGCCGGGCAACCCTCGGACATGGCTCAGCCAGGACCGCTTCTGCGGAATGTAGTCGTAACCCTCCACGGCTTCGCGAAGCACGCGCCGCATCGTGGCGCACAGCTTTCGCCGATCGGCGTCGGTGAGATCTCCGATCTGTTGTTTTGGATGGAGTCGCGCGTGCCACAGGATCTCGTCGGCCAGGATGTTTCCGACCCCCGCGACGAAGCTCTGGTCCATGAGCGCCGCTTTCACGCCGCCACGGCGCTTCCGCAAGAGCTCCATGAATCGGCGTCGATCGATAGCTAGCGCATCGGGCCCCAGCGGCTGGAGAAGGGTCGCGACTTCATCGTCGTCGTGGGCCAGCCAGACGCCCCCGAGCTTCCGCATATTGCGATAGCGAAGCTCGCCGCCGTCGCTGAATTCAAGGATCAGCCGGTCATGCCGGTGCCGCTCGGGCTCCTCCTCCGACCAGATCAGATCACCGGTCATTCCGAAGTGCAGCAGAAGGACGGGGCCGTCCGTCGGGCAGATCAGCCACTTGCCCAATCGCTCCGGCTCGAGGAACCGGTATCCGACCAGGCTCTGTCCGAGCGCTTCCGCAACGGTGTTTCGAAGGATCGTGGGGTCCACCCAGACGCCCGAAATTCGCCTGCCGATGGCATGCGAGGAAAAGAACCGCCTGAAGTGCTCGACGTCGGCCAGCTCCGGCACACCCTGAGTGTGGCGCATGCGCTCGGGTGGGCGACGTACAGTGTCGAGGCACCATGGCGGAACGGCGTCCTGCATTTGTCGTCGTCGGCGCGAATCTCACGGGAGGCGCCGTGGTTTCGACGCTGCGCGATCAGGGGTTCGACGGAAAACTCACCCTCATCGGCGCCGAGACGCATCCGCCGTACGAACGACCACCGCTTTCCAAGGGATATCTGCGTGGCGAAGAGTCGTTCGAGGATGCCCTTCTTCGCCCGGCGAACTGGTACCAGGAGAGCGACGTTGAACTTCGGCTCGGCGAGCGGGCAACCCGGATCGTTCCAGCTGATCGGATCGTCGAGCTCGAAGGGGGCGACCGAATCCCATACGACAAGGTCCTCATCGCCACCGGCGGGCGGAATCGCCGCCTTCTCGTACCGGGAGCCGACCTGCCGGGTGTGTTCGACCTTCGAACGGTGGAGGACTCCGACGCGATCAAGGCCGAGGCGCGGCCCGGCCGAAAGGCGGCCGTGGTGGGCGCGGGCTTCATCGGCTGCGAGGTCGCCGCTTCGCTTCGGAGGCTTGGGGTGGAGGTGGAGGTCGTCGAGTTCTTCGAGGCGCCACTGTTTCGGGTGGTCGGTCCGGAGATCGGAAGGCTCTACGAGGGGATCCACCGCGATCAGGGCGTGGGATTCCACTTCGGCGAAGCCGTGGATCGATTTGAAGGCGTCGATCGGGTCGAGGCCATCACCACGGCTCAGGGGACCCGAATCGAATGCGACTTCGCGGTGGTTGGCGTGGGGATCCAACCGGCGACCGACGTCGTCGAAGGGTCTGAGGTCGCGGTCGAGAACGGCATCCTGGTCGACGAGCACTGCCGGACCAGTGTTTCCGACGTCTTCGCCGCCGGCGACGTGGCAAATCACGTTCATCCCCTGTTCGGACGCCGCATGCGCGTCGAGCACTACGACAACGCGTTGAAACAGGGTGCTGCCGCCGCCCGAAACATGATGGGCACCCCCACCGTCTTCGACGACCCGCACTGGTTCTGGTCGGACCAGTTCGACGTCAACCTTCAGTACATGGGATACGCCACGGAATGGGACGAGTTGGTCGTCCGGGGGAGCCTCGAAGATCGGAACTTCGTCGGGTTCTACGTGAAAGACGGCTTGGTCGACGCGGTCGTGGGGATGAACCGAGGGCGGGACGTCCGCCGGTCGGCTGGGCTCATTCGAAGCAGGAAGCCGGTCGACTCGGCGGCCCTACGAGACGAAGATGTGGACCTCAAGGAACTTGGAAAACGTCTCGCCGGCCAGGGAGCGTGATGCCGTGAAGATCGGAATGGTGGGGCTGGGACGGATGGGCGGCAGCATGACCGTTCGGCTTCTGCAAAACGGTCACGAAGTCGTCGCGTTCGACCCGGTGGAAGAGGCTCGTCTCACGGCCGGGGAGGCTGGGGCGAAGACCGGCGCGTCGCTCGAAGAGATGGTCGAAGCCCTCGAGCCGCCAAGGATCGTCTGGCTCATGG
>DASVPT010000106.1:0-11244 GCA_036389535.1 Actinomycetota bacterium | reverse complement strand
CGGCCTTCATCAGGTCCTGGGGTTCGAGGAAGTCCTGACCGCTCCCTGGACGGACGAAGCCGAAGGGCGAATGACCGGTCAGGAGCTTTCGAGCTTGTTCCCCGAGGTCGATGGCAACCCGTCCCTGTTGCAGCGCGCCGTCGACCTGCAGCTGGTCATTCCCGAGGGCGAAACGTTCCGCGTGCCCAGCCCGCGGCTCGTCCGAATGGGCGCCGAGCTCGTATCGATGGGGATCCCGCTTGGGGCCGCTCTCGAGGTGGCTGCGGAGCTTCGGAAGGATGCCGCGGCGGTGGCCGGGCGCTTCATCGACCTGTTTGACCGCTACGTGTGGGAGCCGTTCCAAGCGGACGGGATGCCCTCGGAGCGGCTGCCGCACGTCACTGAGACGTTGCGCCGTCTGCGCCCTATGGCGTCGGCCGCCGTCAGCGTGGTCTTGGCCGAGGCGATGGAGCGGCAGGTCTCGGCGGCCGCGGCGACTCAGATAACCAGCGCCCGGCGCCGAACCGACCTTCGGCCCACCGCGTAGCCGGCCGCATAGCCCGCCGCACCGACGGCCGCGGCTCCGGCGCCAAAGGCGGACGCCACGAGGGTCCGCCGCCTCGTCACTCTGAGATCGATGATCTGCCACCCGCGCCGCCGCGCAATCTGGGCGAGATGACGATCAGGGTTCATGGCAACCGGGTTGCCGACGATCTCCAGCAGCGGAAGATCGTTGATGCTGTCGGAATAGGCGTACGACCGAGAGAGGTCGATCCCCCGTTCCTTGCCGAGGGCCGAGACCCGCTCCGCCTTCTCCGGCCCGTGAACCACCGGGCCGTCCAGCTCTCCGGTGTAGCGCCCTTCGACGACCTCGGCGCGCGTTCCGATCACGCCGTCGATGCCGAGCACCTCGGCGAGGAGCGCCAGAAAGTCCTCGGGTGAGGAGGAAGCGATGAAGACCTGCCGGCCGGCGCGTTTGTGCCGCGACAGCAGATCGACGGCCTGTGGGTACAGGCGCGGGATGATCTCTTCCTTTGCCACGGTTCGGCCGAAGGCCAAGACTTCGTCACGCTCCCGCCCCTGGATCACCTCCAGCGACGCCTTCCGCGCCCGGTCCATTCCTCCTTGCGCCTCCGAACCCACGGTGCGGAAGGTCAATTGGTCCAGGGTAAGCCGAACGATGTCGGAGAGCTTGAAATAGTGCTGCCGATAGAGCTCCCGCGCCAGCGGAAAGAGACTCGATCCCGGGAGCAGCGTCTTGTCGAGATCGAAGAAGGCCGCTTCCATGAAGCGGAGTGTAGGACAGTCAGAAGTCCCGCCGACCGTTGAAATGCGCGGCGGCATCGGGCCGAATGAGCTGGTAGAGCGCGAGTCGATGCCCGCCCGGCGCGGCGAAAGAAACGCACGGGCCGTGCGGGATCTCGAGTGAGGTATCGCGCTTCCAACCGCGACCTTCGAGGTCGGCCGTGGCGTCCGTGAGGTCGGGCACCCTGAAGACAAGGATCGGCCGTTCGCCCTCGAGGTGATCGGTCAGCAGCAGAAGAGGCGGTCCTTCCGTCAACCGAAGCGCCGCGACGCGAGTCCCCATCGCGTCGATGGTGAACACCACCTCCGCGCCGAGGACGTCGGCGAAATACTTGACGTCTTGCGCCACGTCCTGACTCGGCGTGTAGAGGAAGTCCAGCTGCTCGAACAGGGATTGAACCTACCCTTCGGTCCCGTCCGGACGCCGGACGATCTCGGAGAGAACGGCCGAGTAGTCGCTGTCCCCCAAACCTCGTTGGCGAGCGGCGTCGAGCCACCGCTTCATCGCTTCGATCAAACGGAGCTCGATCCCCGCCTTGGCGGCCGCGTCCAGCATGAGACCGGCGTCCTTTCGAGCCAGGGACAGCGCATACCGGCGAGGGTAATCACCCGAGTCCACGGATGGCCTGCGTCGCTCAGCCTGCGCGGCCAGCGGTGTCACGCCCAAAACTTCGAACGTCACCTCGCGCGACAACCCCAGTCCGTCGGCGAGGGAAAGCGCTTCGCCGAGGGCGCCGAGAACGCCGAACAACGTTGCGTTGGCCACGAGCTTCGCGGCCGCGCCGCTCCCGAGGGGACCAACGCGGAGAACCGATCCGAGCGTCGATAGAAGCGGCGTCCACCTCTCGACGAGTTCACCGGGGCCTCCGACGAAGATCTTGAGAGAGCCGGACTCCGCCTCGGAGACGCTCCCGAGCACCGGCGCGTCGAGCAGCGGCGTCCGTCTCAGCAGCGCGGAAGCCAGGCGGGCGATGGCATCCGGTCCGACCGTCGACATCTCCATGACGGTGGTCTGGTCGTCGACGGCCGAGGCGATTCCGTCGGGTCCCTCCGAAACCGCCGCTAACGCGTCCGGGTCGGCAAGCATCGTGATCACCGCCTCTGCCCGGCCGGTCGCTTCAGCCGGAGTTTCGGCCATCAGGGCACCAGCCCGAACGAGGTCCACCGCCTTCTCCGGCGTGCGGTTCCACACCACGACGTCGTGTCCGGCGTCGAGCAACCGCCGGGCCATCCGACTTCCCATCGCCCCGAGGCCAAGAACCGCCGCAACCGTCACCCTCCTATCATCGCCGAGCCGACATGAACACGACGCTTCCTCCCGGTCTCCCGGTACCCGTTGACGACGGCGCGGCCGCTCACCTTCCTGGCAAAGCGATCCCTCCGCTGAGCCTCCCCTCCACCGACGGTTCAGCGTTTCCGATCGACCGGCCGCCGCTCGGATTCGATTCGCTCGTGCTGTACGCCTACCCGAGAACGGGCCGTCCTGGAGAACCGGAGCTCACGCCGGACTGGGACTCGATCCCTGGAGCGCGGGGGTGCACGCCCGAGGCATGTGGATTTCGCGATCACGCCCGAGAGCTCGCCGCATTCGGGGCGGCGGTGGCCGGCGTCTCCACCCAGCCGACCGAAGAACAGCGGGAAGTCGTGGAGCGTCTCGAGCTTCCCTTCCCGCTCCTCAGCGACGAGGACCTTCGGATGGCGAAGGCTCTCGATCTCCCGACCTTTGATTTCGCCGGTCGCATCCTGTTGAAACGACTGACGATGATCGTGCGGGAGGGCGTCGTTCAGAAGGTCTTCTATCCCGTGTTTCCGCCAGACCGTCACGCCGAAGAGGTCCTCGGCTGGCTCCGTTCGGACGGCGGATCTTTCTAAGCCTTTCCGCGTAACCCACCGCCCTGAGCAGCACGTTCGCGTCGCGGTCCATCGCTCGCACGCGCCCAGGTCATGTAGCGAAAGACGCCGTTTGCCGATGTTATGGCGATGGCTCAATCAAGTGCTACATCGAAATCCCGACACGGGGTAACCGCGAACTGGGCGGGAGGTCCCCTGAATGCCGTCCGCGGCATTCCCAGAGCCCTCCGGGTCCCTCTCGTGCTCCTGCTGTTGAGCGGAGTGATCGGCGGGGTCGCGCCCTCGGCGAGCGCCGCCCCGGTTCTCACCGTTCAGCCGATCACATGGAATGTCATCGGGCTCGACAGCAACGACGTGAACTCTGGCCCCAACCGGTTCATGGTCGGGGCGCGAGCGTGCAACACGGGCACGGACCCGGCGACGAACGTCACCGCGACCTTTGTGTGGGATTCAACGAACGCCTTCATCAACCTGGTCGGAGGGTCGTCGGTCTCGACGGCGACGCTCGCTCCCGGTGCCTGTTTCGACTTCTACTTCAACGTCGTCGTCACCCGAACGACGTCGGCGTACGACACGACCCGGAAGTATCACATCGCGGTCACCGCCGACGGGCTGGGAACGGTCACCACGCCGATCGGGCGGGAGATCTACGTGGAGAAGCTCGTCTCGCAGAACCGCAACTCGGTTCAGGCGATCACCGGACCCGGCGGACTGGGCGACCCCGCGCCCACCACCGTGTTCGTCGGCCAGACGTACACCTACAAGCTCTACAGCAGCACCGCCACCGGGGGTTACGAGCAGCTCGAGAACTTCATCAACTTCACGAACACCATCTTCCAGGTCCTCTCCGTTTCAGAGTCGTACACGCAACCGCCTGGCGCGACCAACAACAAGATCTACGCGGACGCCTGCGGCTGGGACAACAACCCGCTCAGCCCGACCTATCGGTCGTGCATCGGCCCAGTCAACTACGCCGGCGGCAAGGCGGGTGGAACCATCGTTTCAACGTTCGTCGTGAAGGTCATCGCTCCGGGAACGACCATCCTGTCCACGCTGATCTACGACTTCTCCGGAAGCAGCTACCACTACAACAGCGACTTCGGGACCGGGCTCAACGCCATCCTGGTCCGGGCCGTGACGCCGGCCGATCTCTCCCTTACCAAGTCCCACACCGGCAATTTCACCGTTGGCTCGCAGGGCACCTATCAGTTGACCGCGACGAACGACGGCGGCGTTTCGGCCTCTGGTCCGATCACCATCACCGACACGCTTCCGACCGGCATGTCGTTCGTCTCGGGCACCGGATCCGGATGGAGCTGTTCGGCCGTCGGCCAGGACGTGACATGTACCCGAGCGACGAGCCTGAGTGCAGGAGCCAGCTCATCGGTGACACTGACGGTGAGCGTCGGCCCCGCGGCAGCGCCGCAGGTGACCAACTCTGCCACCGTTTCCTTCAACGGGTCCGACTCCACGCCCGCGGACAACACGGCAACCGACGTCACGACCGTCAATCCCTCCGCGGATGTATCCATCGACGTGAGCCACAGCGGCGAACTGGTGGTCGGGCTGCCATTCACGTTCAACATCCAGGTGGCGAACAACGGACCCTCCCCGTCGTCGGGGCCGATTCAGGTGACCGACACGCTCCCGGCGGGAATGACGTATCTCTCCTTCTCCGGTTCGGGGTGGGATTGCTCCGCGGTGGGTCAGGAAGTGACCTGCACCTACGGGGGCGACCTGGCGTCCGGGGCCAGCAGTTCGTTCTCTCTGGTTGTGGACGTCGACGAGAGCGCGTTTCCTTCGGTGACGAACTCGGCCACCGTGGTTCCCACCACGCCCGATCCCGACTCGTCCAATAACTCCGACAGCGATTTCGTCTCGGCCGCCGGAGCAGCGGATCTGTCGCTCGATAAGTCCCACACCGGCAACTTCGTGGGGGGCCAGCAAGGCACCTACGACTTCGCCGTGGCGAATGACGGGAGTGGCGCGGCCACCGGGCCGGTCATCGTCTCCGACACCCTTCCCGCCGGACTGTCCTACGCCTCCTTCTCGGGTTCAGGGTGGGATTGCTCCGCGGTGGGTCAGGACGTCACCTGCACTCACGCGACAGACCTTGCGGCAGGAGGGAGCTCCTCGTTCTCCATCACGGTGGACGTGGCGAGCGACGCGCCGGCCTCGGTCACCAACGAAGCCGTCGTCTCGTCGGACTCCCCGGACGCGGACGCGTCCAACAACCTCGACGACGACGCCACCAACATCGACCGGGTCTCGGACCTTTCCCTCGTCAAGTCCCACACCGGGGACTTCCTGGTGGGGACGCTCGGCAGCTACGACCTCGAAGTTTCAAACGCCGGGCCCTCCGACGCCGAGGGACCGATCACCGTTTCGGACACGCTCCCCGCAGGGCTTTCGTACGTCTCGTTCTCGGGCTCCGGTTGGGATTGCTCGGCCGTTGGGCAGGACGTCACCTGCACCAGAGCGGCGGATCTCGCCGCCGGGGCTTCGGACACGGTCTCCATCACTGTGGACGCCGCGGTTGCGGCAGCGCCGTCGGTGACAAACACCGCGTCGGTTTCATCGGCGACCCCTGATCCAGACGACGCCAACAACCAGTCCTCCGATCCAACAACCGTCCTCGTCGTCGATCTCTCCATCGCCAAATCCCACACCGAGAACTTCGTGGCGGGAGAGCAGGGCACCTACGACGTCCTCGTGTCCAACGACGGAACGGGAGATGCCACGGGACCGATCACCGTCTCGGACACCCTCCCAGCAGGGCTCTCGTACGCCTCGTTCTCAGGCCCCGGGTGGGATTGCTCGGCCGTTGGGCAGGACGTCACCTGCACCCACGAGGGAGACCTCGCGGCAGGAGCGACTTCGTCCTTCTCGGTCATGGTTGATATGGCCAGCGACGCGCCAGCCTCGGTCACCAACGAAGCCGTCGTCTCCTCCGACTCCCCCGACGCGGACGCATCCAACAACACCGCTCAGGACCCGACGGATATCGCCCGGGTTTCGGACCTCTCGATCGCCAAGTCCCACACCGGGGACTTCGTGGTGGGTACCCAAGGCAGCTACGACATCCAGGTCTCGAACGCGGGACCTTCGGATGCCGAGGGACCGATCATCGTCACCGACGCGCTTCCGGCTGGACTCTCTTTCGTGTCGTTCTCTGGAGCGGGCTGGTCGTGCTCGGCTTCGGGCCAGGACGTCACGTGCACCCACGCCGGGGATCTGGCGGCGGACGGCAGCAGCAACTTCTCCATCACCGCCGACGTGGGCCTTGCGGCGATCCCTTCCGTCACGAACAGCGCGGCTGTGGCTGGGCCGACCCCGGATCCCGACGACACGAACAACCAGACCTCGGACCCGACGGCGGTCGATCAGGACGCGGACCTTTCCATCACCAAGACCGCGGTCAGCGACACGTTCTTCGTCGGCGCCACCAGAACCTTCAATCTGACCGTCTCCAACGCGGGTCCCTCCGTCGCCACCGGCGTGGAGGTCGCCGACACTTTGCCCTCCGGCCTCTCCTACGTCTCGGCGACCGCGAGCCAGGGAAGCTGTGGACAGATCGGCGGCGTGGTCCTCTGCTCGCTCGGGTCCTTGGCGCCGGGCGACTCAGCGGAAATCACGTTGGTGGTCTCGGTCACCGAGGCCGGCAACGTCGACAACACCGCCGAGGTCTCCTCTGAAGCGAACGACCCCGACCCGTCCAACAACTCGGACACCGTGAACGTCACGCTGGTCGACCCGCCGCCCCCGCAGCAGGCCGATCTTTCGGTCGTGAAGTCGCACAATGGCCCGTTCGTGGTCGGAGCGCAGGGAACGTACGACATCGCAGTTTCCAACGGAGGGCCCTCGGACGCCGACGGACCGATCACGGTTTCCGACACGTTGCCGGCGGGCTTGACCTTTGCGTCGTTCTCCGGGTCTGGCTGGGACTGCTCGGCGTCGGGGCAGGACGTTACGTGCACCCACGCGGGCACCCTGGCGGCCGATGCGACCAGCACCGTTTCGGTGACGGTCGACGTCGATGAAACCGCGCTTCCGGACGTGACGAACGTTGCTTCCGTCCAGTCCCCGACCGCAGACCAAGACGACACGAACAACACCGCTCAGGATCCGACGGATGTCTCCGCGGACGCCGACCTTTCGGTCGTCAAGTCGCACACCGGCTCGTTCGTCGTGGGCACCCAGGGCACGTACGACATCACCGTCTCCAATGCCGGGCCTTCCGACGCGACGGGACCCGTCACCGTGACCGACTCCTTGCCCACGGGCTTGGGCTACGCGTCGTTCTGGGGCACCGGATGGGACTGCTCGGCCATCGGGCAGGACGTCACTTGCACGCACGCGGCGGATCTCGCGTCGGGTTCGAACGCCACGGTCTCCATCGTCGTCAACGTCGGTCCGGCCGCCTCGCCCTCGGTGACGAACAGCGCGTCGGCCGCGTCGGAGACGATCGATTCGGATCTTTCGAACAACTCCGACAGTGATCCGACCACGGTCGACGCGAGCGCTGATCTCTCCATCACCAAATCCGCCTCGCCCGATCCGGTTCAGGTCGGCGATGAGCTGACCTACACGCTGAGCGTGACGAACGCCGGCCCCTCCCCCGCCACGGGCGTCGAGACCACCGACACGCTTCCGGCCGGCGTGTCCTTCGTTTCGGCCGCTCCCGAGCAGGGAAGCTGCACCGGCACCGCCGTGGTCGTCTGCTCGCTCGGAACGATCGCATCGGGCGAAACCGTCAACGTCGAGATCGTCGTGACGCCGACGGCGGCGGGTGAGATCGACAACACCGCCTCGGTGCTCTCGGATGTTTCCGACCCCGACCCTTCGGACAACTCGGACGGGGCCGGGGCGACCGCCACGCCGATCCCCCAAGCCGACCTTTCGATCACGAAGGCGCATGACGGCGCGCTGCACGCGGGGAAACGCGAAACCTATGTCCTTACGGTGTCCAACGCGGGCCCACAGACGGCCAGCGGTCCACTCGTTGTCACCGATGAGCTCCCCGACGCGCTGACCTTTGTGTCGGCGTCGGGAGACGGCTGGACCTGCGTGTCGGCGGCAAACATCGTGACCTGTCAGCACGTAGACGACCTCGCCGCGGACGCCACGTCCTCCGTAGAGCTCGTCGTTCGCGTTGACGCCGGCGCGTCCGGCGAGGTCAGCAACTCGGGCTCGGTCGTCTCTCGCACGGCAGACCCGGACGGAGCGAACAACAGCGACAGTGATTCGGCCCTGGTTCCACAGACCTCGAACGATGACGATGACGACGATCCATCCACGCCGGACGAAAGCTCCACGACCACTCGTCGTCCGACCCTGGCGTTCACGGGATTCGACTTCGCCCGGTTGGGCTGGGTCGCCTTCGCCTTCCTGGTCCTGGGGATTGGGCTCGTCGGGTTCGCCGCGCTGATTCGCCGAAGGCCGCGCCGCCGTGAAAACCGCCGCGACGGCGCCTCCTCAACCGAGTCGATGGACGCCTGGAGCGGCGCACCACAGGAAGTGAATACGCTCGGAC
Organism: Actinomycetota bacterium; assembly: GCA_036389535.1. Classification (GTDB taxonomy): domain Bacteria; phylum Actinomycetota; class UBA4738; order UBA4738; family UBA4738; genus JALYGK01. The sequence continues at coordinate 2,576 of DASVPT010000106.1, read as the reverse complement.
TCACGCCGAAGCGCGCGTCGCGTCTCGGCATTGCCTCGCTGATCGTTTCGGCGCTGGTGGTCGGTCACGTCGGGTGGATGGTCTGGGGCAGCGGACTCGGAACCGCCAGAGCGCAGGCGCAACTTCGGACGGAGTTCGGACAGTCCGCCGGCGTTGATCGGCACAGCACGGGCCGGACCTACCCCGTCGGCTCACCGATCGGTGTGATCCGGATCCCACGCATCCATCTCGACATGGTGGTGGTCGAGGGAACCGCGTCGGAGCAGCTCCAGAAGGGTCCCGGTCATTACCGGAACACCGCGATGCCGTGGGATGAGTCAGGCCGGGTTGGAATCGCCGGGCATCGAACGACCTACCTGCATCCGTTCCTCGCGCTGAACCAGCTGCGCGTTGGCGACCGCATCACCATCGCCACCAGGATGGGAACGTTCGAGTACGAGGTCCGCGAGCTGCGCGTCGTCGATCCACACGACATGTCGGTGCTCGATCAAACGCGGCGCCCGACGCTCGCCCTCACGACCTGCGATCCGATCTTCTCGGCGGCCAAGCGCCTGATCGTGCTGGCCGATCGCCTTCCTCGCCCCTCCGCTCACTAGCCCCTCCCCCCGAAGCCGCCGCGAACTCCACGAGCCGGCCCGCGGCCTCACCCGTCTCGGCGTGGGATGCTTCGTCGGCCTATGGATGCGGACGTCATCGTGGTGGGCGCCGGGCTCGCCGGGCTGGTCGCCACCGCCGAGCTCGCGAACGCCGGCCGAAAGGTGCTCCTTCTCGATCAGGAGCCCGAAGCGTCTCTCGGCGGACAGGCCTTCTGGTCGTTTGGCGGCCTATTTCTCGTGAACTCGCCGGAGCAGCGACGGATGCGAATCAAGGATTCCGTCGAGCTGGCGATGCAGGACTGGCTGGGTTCGGCCGGTTTCGATCGCGGCGTGGACGATCCCGCCGGGGATGACTTCTGGGCCCGTCAGTGGGCCTCCGCATACGTCGAGTTCGCGGCGGGCGAAAAGCGGTCGTGGCTCCATGCTCGAGGCGTCCGATTCTTCCCGGTCGTCGGATGGGCAGAGCGAGGTGGATACCTCGCGGACGGGCACGGGAACTCCGTCCCTCGCTTTCACGTCATCTGGGGAACCGGTCCCGGTCTGGTGGCTCCGTTCGAGCGGCGGGTTCGGGCCGCCGCGGACGCCGGCCGCGTCGAGCTTCGATTCCGTCACCGTGTGGACGAGCTCATGACGAACGGCGGCTCGGTGACGGGCGTGCGCGGCGCGGTCCTCGAGCCGAGCGACGCCGCGCGCGGGACGGCCAGCTCGCGCGTAGAGGCCGGCGAGTTCGAGCTTCACGCGCAGGCGGTGATCGTCACGTCTGGTGGAATCGGAGCGAACCACGACATGGTCCGGGCGATGTGGCCGTCCCGGTTGGGATCACCTCCGAAGCGGATGATCTCCGGCGTGCCCGAGCACGTGGACGGGCGCATGCTTGCCATCGCCGAAGGGGCCGGGGGCCGCATCGTCAATCGCGATCGGATGTGGCACTACACCGAAGGGATCCAGAACTGGGATCCAATCTGGGCCCGCCACGGCATCCGCATTCTTCCCGGGCCATCGTCGCTCTGGCTCGACGCCCGCGGCCGCCGCTTCCCCGCGCCCAACTTCCCCGGGTTCGACACGCTGGGGACGCTGAAGGCCATTCAGGACACCGGGTACGACTATTCCTGGTTCGTTCTCACCCACAAGATCGTGGAGAAGGAGTTCGCGCTCTCAGGTTCGGAGCAGAATCCGGACCTCACGGGAAAGAGCGTGCGCGACGTGCTGATGCGGGTTCGCTCCGGCGTTCCGGCACCGGTCCAGGCCTTCCTCGATAACGGCGCCGATTTCGTCACGGCGGACTCGCTCCCCGAGCTGGTCGACGGGATGAACAAGTTGACCGATGAACCGCTCCTCAACATCGCCGAAGTCCAGCGGCAGATCGTGGCCCGCGACCGCGAGATCACGAATCCCTTCACTAAAGACCTTCAGGTCATGGCCATCCGGAATGCCCGCCGGTATGTCGGCGACCGCCTGGCCCGCGCCGTCCCGCTGCATCGCATCCTGGACCCGGACGCCGGCCCGCTCATTGCGGTTCGGCTGAACATCCTCACCCGAAAGACGCTGGGCGGCCTGCAAACCGACCTCCTCGGACGCGTTCTTCGATCGGACGGCTCGATCTTCGAGGGGCTCTATTCCGCCGGAGAGGTTGCCGGGTTCGGCGGCGGCGGCGTCCACGGATACCGCTCCCTCGAGGGAACGTTCCTCGGAGGGTGTCTCTTCTCCGGAAGGCAGGCCGGCCGCGCCGCAGGCCAAGCGGTCAGCTAGCAGGCCAAGCGGTCAGCTAATGGAGCGCGCGACGCGCCAGGGCGGTGCGGTCGACTACGAGCTGGTGGCGGCTCGGAATGTGTACTTCGCGCGGCCGCTGGCCTCACCGTAGAGCCAGCCATCCAACTCCGGGGGCTCGATGCCGGCCGTCGAAAGCGTGGTGAGGATCTGCGCGCGGTGCTCGTTCCCGTGGTTCAGGACCTGAGCGACCAGAACGCCGGCCTTCACCTC
>DASVPT010000105.1:0-6486 GCA_036389535.1 Actinomycetota bacterium | reverse complement strand
AGTTGAGGTCGATGTACTCCTCCCAGTTGGCGAAGTCGAGGATCCCGGTCTTGCCCTTGCCGTAGATCTTGCTGAGGTCGCCGGCTGCGGGTGACCGCTTGGCGCTGGGCGTTCCGCTCACGCCGCACGCCGCCAGGAAAGCCGCCAGGGTCCCCATGCCGCCGTACTTCAGGGCTTCGCGCCGCGAGATCCTTCGCTGGGTGAGTCCGCGAAGCAGCGCGGGATCCATGCTCATTCGCTCTCTGTTCTGGTCCACCCTTCTTCCTCCTCCCCTTCCGCCGCCTCCGACGGACGAACGACGAACGTGTGTTTCGGGTCCCACACCAGTCGGATCGATTCACCCGACGCCGGAACTGCGATTTTGGCCAAGTTTTGCTGATAGACGGTAATCGTGCTGTCCACCGCCTCCACGGTGTACTGGTAGCTCACGCCGACATACGCGGAATCGCGAACCGTGCCCTGGATGCAGTTCCATCCTTCCGGAACTTCCTCACGAGCGAGCAGCAGGAAGACCTTTTCGGGCCGGACCCCGACCTTGACCTTCCCGTTCAGCCCGCGAAGCCGGTCAGCGGGAAGGGTGATCGTCGATCCACCCGACAGCAAGATGCTTGCGTCGTCTCCTCGCTCCTCTTTCAACTCACCGTCGAGCATGTTGGAAGCCCCCAGGAATCCGGCCACGAATTCCGTGGCGGGGTGCTCGTAGACCTGGTTGGGCGCTCCGATCTGCTCGATCCTCCCGGCGCGCATCACGGCGAGGCGATTGGACATCGTCATGGCCTCTTCCTGGTCGTGCGTGACGTACAGGAACGTGATCCCCACGTCCTGCTGGATCCGCTTGAGCTCGAGCTGCATCTGCTTCCGCAGCTTGAGGTCGAGCGCGCCGAGCGGCTCATCCAGGAGCAAGACGTCGGGCTGGTTGACCAACGCGCGGGCGAGCGCGATGCGCTGCTGCTGCCCACCCGAGAGCTGCGACGGCCGGCGCTTCTCGAACCCGGGAAGGTCGACCAGGCGCAGCGTCTCTGACACCCGCCGCCCGATCTGTTCCTTGTCCACCTTCTTTCGCCGGAGCCCGAACGCGATGTTCTCGAACACGTCGAGGTGCGGGAAAAGGGCGTACGACTGGAACACGGTGTTGACGCTCCGGCGGTATGGAGGAAGGTTGGTGACCTCGTTGCCCCGGAGGTAGATGCGGCCGTCGGTCGGCTCCTCGAACCCGCCGATCATCCGAAGCGTGGTGGTCTTTCCACACCCGGAGGGCCCGAGAAGGCTGAAGAACTCCCCCCGGCCGATGTCGAGGTCAAGCGCGTCGACGGCAACGACGTCGCCGAACCGCTTCGTTACCCGGTCCAGCCTGACGTCTACGTCCAATCGTCTCCCGCCCGCGTCCCCGGCACCTGTTTCCGGATTTTCTCACGGACGACGGGCATGCGCCCCCCGCCACGACCTGTCAGGCTAGCCGATCGTGCATGCCATGGTGGTCGGCGGGGCCGGAGCGATGGGGCGCGTCATCGTTCGTGACCTGGCCGGTTCGCTCGACGTCGAGCAAGTCACTGTGGCCGACCTGGACGAGCAGCGAGCGCGCCAGGTCGCCGAATCCCTCGGGGGCACCGCGAAAGTTCGCGCTGTTGGGGCGGACGTGGGGTCCGACGAGTTCCGATCCCTTCTGTCAGGGACCGACGTCTGCGTCGCTTCCGTCGCCTACCGCCTGAATCCGGCGATCGCGGAGGCCTGCCTCGCTGCGGGCTGCGCCTACGTCGATCTCGGCGGTCTCTTTCACGTCGCCCGAAAGGTTCTGGAGTTCGACGATCGGTTTCGTGAGGCCGGGCTGACCGGCGTGACCTGCGTCGGCGGAACGCCCGGGATCACCAATCTCCTGGCGGTCGTGGCGGCCCGGAACCTGGATCGCGTCGAGGCGATCCACATCCGGATCGGCTCGCTGGACCCTTCCGTCGAAGGGCTGCCGCTGCCCATCCCGTACTCGCTGGACACGATCCTCGACGAGTTCACCCTTCCCGCGATGGCGTACCGGGACGGCGACTTCCGAGAGGTCCAACCGTTGGGCGAGCCGGAAGAGGTCGAGTTTCCCGAGCCGCTGGGTCGTCAGACCGCCGTGACGACGCTTCATTCGGAGATTGCCACCCTTCCCATGTCGAAGCACTTCGCGGGGGTGAGAGAGGTCACCTTCAAGATCGCGTTCGAACCGGCGCTGATCGAGCGATTCAAGTTGCTTTCGGCGATCGGCCTGGCGTCCACCGAACCGATCCAGGTGGCCGGACAAAGCGTCCGGCCCCGCGACGTGCTCTCAGCTGTGGGACGGCGGCTCCCCCAGGCCGCGGGCACGGAGGATGTCGAGTGCCATCGGGTCGTGGTCGAGGGAAGCCGAGACGGCGAGCGCGCCGTGGTGACGGCCGAGTCGGTGATCGAACCCGATCGCGAAGCGGGGCTCGGCGCCGGCGCGCGGGACACCGGTATCCCGCCGTCCATCGTCGCTCAGATGATCGGGCGCGGCGAGATATCGGAAGCCGGCATGTTCGCGCCGGAGGACATCGTCGACCCGGATCTGTTCTTCGACCGGCTCGCGGAGCGCGGTATCAGCTACTCCGTGCGCTAGCTCCAGAACTCGTCAGCGGCGTACGGGTCTCCCGGGTAGAGCCACTGCTCGGTTACTTTCCCGTTCTTGACGTGGAACAGCTGCAGACTGTTGTCGTCGAGTGTCTTGCCCTCTCGCTCGCCGGTGCTTCGGGCAAGGACCACGACGTGGTCGTCGTTGGCCACGACATCGTGGATGTCGAGCTTGAAGTTCCCGCCGGTCAGCTCGAAGACCTTCTGAAACGTCCCGAAGACCTCTTGCTTCCCTCGGAAGTCACCGGCCAGCTGGTTCCGGCCGGGCGAGTGCCACACGATGTCGTCCGTAAAGAGCTCGTTCAGCGTGTCCATGTCCCCCTTGCCGAACGCCTCGTATCCCCTTCGAATCAGTTCCTCGTTCGGATGTGCCATGGTGCGTTCCTCCTTTCGTTCGATCCTTCAGTCGATGGCCGCCATGACGTGCTTGAGGTTGGTGTACTCCTCGATCGAGTAGATCGACATGTCCTTGCCGTACCCGCTGTGCTTGAAGCCGCCGTGCGGCATCTCCGGCGTCAGCGGGATGTGCGTGTTGATCCACACCGTCCCGAACCGGAGCTTTCGCGAAGCGTTCAGCGCTCGACCGACGTCCCTCGTCCATACTGACGCCGCCAGGCCGTACTCGACGTCGTTGGCCCACGCGATGGCCTGGTCGTCGGAGTCGAACCGCTGCACCGTGATCACGGGACCGAACACCTCCCGCTGGACGATCTCGTCTTTCTGGTCCACGTCCGTGATGACCGTCGGGCGGTAGAAGAAACCCTTGCCTTCCATGGGCTCGCCGCCGGTCAAGATCTTCGCGCCGCCCTCCCTCGCACGGTCCACGAACCCTCTGACGCGCTCGAACTGCTCCTTGGCCACCACCGGACCCATCTCGGTGTTCTCGTCCTGCGGATCGCCGACCTGCATGGATTCGACGGCGGGCACCAACTCCGAGAGGAGGTCGTCGTAGATGTTGGGACCCGCCAGGACCCGCGTGGCGGCGGTGCAGTCTTGGCCGGAGTTGAAATAGCCGGCCACCTTGATCCACTCGACGGAGGATTCGAGGTTGGCGTCGTCGAACACCACCACCGGGGCCTTGCCGCCCAACTCCAGATGGACTCTCTTCAGGGACTCGGACGCCGCCCGCGCGACCTCCTTCCCCGTGCTGACCTCGCCGGTGATCGACACCATTCCCACGCCGGGATGCTTCACGATCGCCGCTCCCGTCGGAACGCCCTCGCCCGTCACCACGTTGATCACGCCGGGCGGAAAGATCTCCGCGGCGAGCTCCGCGGTCCGGAGGAGGGACAGCGGCGTCCACTCGGACGGCTTGATCACGATGGTGTTCCCGGCGGCAAGTGCCGGACCGAGCTTCCAGATGGCCATCCACAACGGGTAATTCCACGGTGCGATCAGGCCGACGACCCCGATGGGTTCGCGGCGAAGCATGCTCGTGTACAGGGTCCCTTCTGACTTGAAGTACTCGCCGACCGGCAGCCCGCTCATCACTCGAGCGCCGGAGGCGAAGAACCGAAGGTGATCCGCCATCACCGGCATCTCGTCGTTCATGACCGAGGTGAAGGGCTTCCCGACGTTCTCGGATTCCAGGCGGCCGAGCTCCTCGGCGTTCGCCTCGATGGCGTCGGCGAGCTTGAGCATCATGGTGCTGCGCTCGCCCGGCGTGGTGTCGAACCACACGTCATCGAACGCCTGCTGGGCGGCGCGGACGGCCCGATCGACGTCCTCTTCCGTGCCGTTGGGAATCTCCGCGATGACCTCCGCCGTCGCCGGGTTGACCACCGGAACGGTGGCGCCCTCGGCGCTCGACACGAACTCGCCACCGATGAACATCTCAGTCCGCTTCACCGCTGTCGCCACGAGAACCTCCCGCTGCTCGAAAACAGGCCCGACGTTGGACAGGCTAGCCGTTCGGTGGCCGCTGTGCCGCGCGCTGCGCGGTCATAGAATCCCTTCGTTCATGGAGATAACCCAAGAACGCCGCCTCGTCACGGAGATCCCCGGCCCCCGTTCACGACAGCTGCTCGAGCGGCGAGGATCGGCTGTTCCACAGGCCGTCTTCTACACCGTACCGATCTTTGCCGACGCGGCGTCCGGCGCGGTCATCCGTGACGTGGACGGCAACCAGCTGATCGATCTCGGCGCCGGCCTGGCGGTCCTCAACACGGGCAACGCCGCGGAATCGGTGCTCACCGCGGTCCGCGAGCAGCTCGACAGATTCACCCACACCTGCTTCCACGTCACCATGCACGAGCCCTACGTCGCCCTGGCGGAGCGGCTGAACGCGCTCGCCCCGGGCGACGTCGAGCGCCGGACCATGTTCGTCAACTCAGGCGCCGAGGCGGTCGAGAACGCCGTCAAGATCGCCCGCTACTTCACGCGCCGGCCGGCGGTGGCGGTGCTCGACCACGCCTTTCACGGACGAACCCTCCTCGCCATGACCATGACCGCGAAGGTCATGCCCTACAAGCAAGGCCTCGGACCTCTCGCGCCCGAGGTCTACCGCCTCCCGCTCGCCTATCCGTACCGGTGTCCGACCGGCGGCACCACCGAAGACGAGTGCGCGCAGCGATGCGCCGCGTATGCCATCGAGATCCTGGAGAAGCAGATCGGCGCCGGACAGGTCGCCTGCGTGGTGGCCGAGCCGGTCGCCGGCGAAGGAGGCTTCATCGTGCCGGCGAACGGGTTCCTGCCGCGGCTGGCCGAATACTGCCGTGAGAACGGAATCCTGTTCGTGGCCGACGAAGTTCAGACGGGAATGGGTCGAACCGGTCGGTGGTTCGGCATCGAGCACGAGGGCGTGGTCCCGGACCTCATCACCACGGCCAAGGCGCTCGGAGGGGGGCTGCCGGTCGGCGCAGTTACCGGCCGGGCTGAGGTCATGGACAGCGTCCACGTCGGTGGATTGGGCGGGACATTCGGCGGAAATCCGTTAGCCTGCGCCGCCGCGCTTGCCGTCCTCGACACCATCGAGGGCGACGGGCTCCTCGACCGAGCGACCCGGATTGGCGAGGTTATGCACGGGCGTCTGCGCGAGATGCAAGAGCGGTTCGAGCTCATTGGCGACGTTCGGGGCCGCGGGGCGATGGTCGCGATGGAGCTCGTCGAGGATCGAACGACGAAGACGCCCGCGAAGCACGCCAGCAGCCGGGTCATCGAGGAGTGCTACCGACAGGGCGTGGTCGTCCTCAAGGCCGGGACATACGACAACGTGATCCGCCTCCTTCCACCACTCACCATTTCGGAGGAGCTCCTGGGCGAGGGCCTCGACGTCATCGAGAAGGCCCTGGCCGTCGCGGAAGGTGAGCGCTAGGTAGCTCGGGACGCAGCCGGTTCAGGTGACGAAGCTCACCGTGGAGAGAACCGCTTCGGCTGCCATCAGCACCTGAGTGAATTCCTCGCTGAGCGACTCGATGGTGATCACCAGTTCTTCGCCGTGAATGGGGACGACCACGAAACGGACGCTCTGACCCTTGAAGAAGAACACGTAGTCGTCGGGTTTGCCCGCCGTCCACATCAGGACGCAGGGAGCCGGACACCCGTGCTGCGGCAATCCTGGCGCTCCGTAACGCTTCGGTGCAGAGGTGAAAACGGCATCGATTTGGACGGCGGTGATTCCGGCCACCTGCGTCTGCGTCGGCGTGCTCACCTGCATGTATGGGTGATGCAGAAGCCAACCGACCAGGTCCTTCGGCGGAGCCATGTACTTGCCGGTGAACAGGTTCGACGCCTTCGGCTCTACGACCTTTCTGAGCCGCTGGAACGTCAGGATTCGGGGGCGAAGGGCCTCAGGAGCGCCGATGGAGAGCGCCATGAAGGCCGGCGGGGCGTACGTCAGGTTCCAGCCACTTCCCACTCGGAACC
>DASVPT010000104.1:0-3178 GCA_036389535.1 Actinomycetota bacterium | reverse complement strand
CGTTCTTCGCCGCTCTCGATGACGACCTCAATACACCCACCGCGCTGCAAATTCTGGATCGGGCCGCGGCATCGAGCGAACTTGCGGCCCGGCGATTCCTCGACGAAGCCGAGACGCTGCTCGGACTGCGTTCGTAAGCCGTGCCGCAGCCAACGCGGCGGCCGTACGGTTCAGTCGCGCCGGATCGCCGCGCCGACGACGAACGTGGCCGCCAGGCCGCCCAGCGCGAGCCACGTTCGGTGTTTCGTGGCCCACAGCTGCACGCTTTGATCGTGAGCCTTGTCATCGAAGGCGCCGCGCGCGCCGTGGTCTCCGGACACCGGCTCCCACAGGTTTTCGGCGCGGTCTGAATCGACGGGGTCCTCGCCCTGTTGTGACTTGTAGCCGGTGAGGCCGAGGTATCGATCCAGGACGCCGGGAGCGACGTTGTTCGCGATGAGCGTGAGCGCCGTCGACGTACCGACCCACACCTCGCGGCGTGGATTTGCCGCCGCCCAGACGATCGCCTCCGCGGCGACTTCCGGCTGGTAGATCGGGGGAACGGGTTGGGGCCGGCCGGGGAGCCGTGTTTTCACCCAATCGAACTGGGGCGTGTTCAGCGCCGGGAGCTGAACCATCGTCAGCTTCACGTTGCTGGCGTCATGGAGCAGCTCGCACCTCACCGATTCGGTGAAGCCCTGAATGGCGTGCTTGCCCCCGCAGTACGCCGATTGCAGCGGAATGCCCCGGTACGCCAGGGCGGATCCGACCTGAACGATCACCCCGCGGTCCCGAGGAACCATCCGCCGCAACGCCGACATGGTCCCGTGGACGAAGCCCAGATAGGTGACCTCCGTGACGCGGCGAAACTCGTCGGCCGTCATGTCGATGAACCGCGAGAACACCGACGTCATCGCGTTGTTCACCCAGACGTCGATCGGGCCGAGCTCGCTTTCAACCCGGTCGGCCGCGGACTCGACCGCGTCGGCGTCGGCGACGTCGGTTGGAATGACCAACGCTTCGCCGCCGGCCTCCTCCACCTCGCGCCGGGCCGCTTCCAACCCGTCGTCGCCCCGGGCCAGGAGGCCGACTCGCGCGCCCCGCTCAGCGAAAGCCCGCACCGTCGCCCGGCCGACGCCAGCCGAAGCTCCGGTCACCACCACGACCTGCGGTTCCGTCATCGCCATTTCGTCCTCCGTCGCGTGATCGCTGTTCTCCAACGTCTACCGATCGAGGATCGGCGTACCCTCGGCCAGATGCAAACCGCGCTCGCCACGCTGTTCGAAGAGGAATCGCTCTCCCGTGCACCAACCCCGCTCCCCGAGCCGCTCCGCCGCCGCTACGGGGGGGATCTCAGGATCGATCGTGGAACGGTCTATGCCAACTTCGTGACGTCGCTCGACGGTGTCGTGGCGATCGACCCGGAGACGCCGCCGTCGGTGATCAGCGGCAAGAGTGACACGGACCGCTTCGTCATGGGCCTGCTCCGAGCCTTCGCCGACGCCATCGTGGTCGGCGCGGGGACGCTGCGAGCCGAGCCGAAGCACCTATGGACGCCCGGGCACATCTACCCCGACGCGGCAGACGCCTTCGCCGAGCTGCGGGCCTCGAGCGGGCTCGCGCCGGAGCCACAGTTGTTCGTCCTGACGCGCCAGGGCGACATCGATCCGAACGGTCGGGCGTTTCAGCGTGGCGCCGTCGTCGTCACCACGGAGAAGTCAGCGGCCCGTCTCCAAACGCAGCTTCCCTCGGCAAGCCGGGCGATCGGAGTTCCCACCTCCTCGTTGACGGTTCGGCGCGTTCTGGAGGTCGTTCGGTCCCAGGGGCATCGAACCGTCCTCACCGAGGGCGGCCCGACGGTGCTCGGGGAGTTCCTGAAGGACTCGCTGTTGGATGAGCTGTTTCTGACGCTCTCGCCGAGGATCGCCGGCCGGAACCAGGAGGATCAGCGCTTGGGTTTGGTCGAGGGGTTCGCTTACGAGCCTCCCAACCTTCAGAGCGCCGCGCTGCTCTCAGCCAAGCAGGACGGGTCCCACCTTTTTCTGCGCTACCGAATCGAGGGCTAGCGCTCGGTGTGGCGGCGGCAGACCGAGAGGAATTCCTCGCGGATGGCCGGATCGTCCTCGTAGGCGCCCCGCCAGAACGACGTCCAGGTCCGGGATTGCTCCTCCCGAACCCCGCGCATCTGCGTGCAGAGGTGTTCCGCCTCCAGGTGAACGGCCACGCCGTGCGGCCGAAGCAGCTGATCCAGCAGGTTCGCGATCTCGCTTCCCATCCGCTCCTGAACCGTGAACCGTCTGGCGAACAGGCGAACCAGACGGGTCAGCTTGGAGATCCCGATGATCTGGTCGTGTGCGATATAGCCCACGTGAGCGTGACCGAAGAAGGGGAAGGCGTGATGCTCGCAGAGGGCGAAGAACGAGATCGGCCCCTCGATGATCTGGCTGATCCGGCAATCCGGGCCGCCGTGGCACTCGGTCGGGAACGCAGTCAGAAGCTTCGGGTCGCCCTCGTAGCCCGCCGTTGAATCGAAAAGCGCCTTGAGGAAGCGCTCCGGCGTCCGATCGGTTCCGGGCGTGTCGAGGTCCATGCCGAAGGCGTCGAAGATCTCACTGACGTAGCCCTCGAACCTCGCCCATTGCTCCGGTGCGATGCGGCGTGGCCGGACCTGCTCCCACGGGGAGAGCTCCTCGGGGTCGGACAGCAGGTGCAGGGAGCGGCTTGAACCGTCCCCTTCGGCGTCGCCATCCGATTCGTTCCCCTTCAGACTCTCCTCCACTCAGCTCTCCAATTCGTCAGTGCGTCGCCTGAGGTCGCTGCCCCGGCAGCTCGTCCTTCTCGGTCTCGTCCCAGACTTTCGAGTTCTCGATGGGCTCCACGTTGAACTGATAGTCGTAAACAAGCTCGCCCCCGTAGAAGCTTCCCCAGAACACCAGAAGTCCGACGATCACCGACAGAATCATCACAAAGAGCTGCGTGTAGCCCTCGCCGTACTGGCTCAGCCTGATCACGATTTCGATCAACACGAGCACCGTTGCCGTCACCATGATGGTCGCGTGGGTGTTGATCGTCCGCCACACCTGCGTGTGCTTGGCCCGGCCCAGGAATCCCGTGGGCTCTCGGTCGATGCCTTTCCACCAATCCCAGAATCCCGTGACAGCCGTGCCGAGTGACGCGATCGCGCCGGCGATGATCACGT
>DASVPT010000103.1:0-4494 GCA_036389535.1 Actinomycetota bacterium | reverse complement strand
GCCGGGGGACTGCCGAAGCGAACGCCACCGTCAACACGGCGACTCCCAGCCCGACGAAGAAGAACTCGGCGCTGGTCAGCCCGACCAATCCGAGCGACACCCCCGCAGCGACCAGCAGCGCGGGGCTGCGCTGCGCGGACCCCAGGAGCAACAGGAGCACGAACGAAACGAGCAGCGTGTATCCCACGTCTCTGGGCAGGGGCGGGGCCAGGTTGTTGTACGCGGCGTTGTACGTCCCCCTGGGCCCTCCGGTACGCGGAGTATGGATAAGCGAATCGAACCGCCCGATCAACGCCAGCGGGAGGGCCGCGGCCATGGAGCCGAAAAGAGCGGTCGACGCCCCCGCGATCCACGAACGACCAACGGTCCTTCCCACGGCGAACAGCGCGAGCGCGGCGCCGGCGACCTGCAGGATCTGCAGGGGAGCGAGCGCATGGTACGGACGCCCCCCCGGCGTCCACGCCGCGACGAACGCCACCACCGCGTGGAACATCCACGGGTAGTAGTTGGGGACGTCTCCGGTGATGAGCGCGCTGGGCGTCGACTCGCCGTTCATCAGTTGGCCCGCCCACCCCATGTGCCACTTGGTGTCGGCGCTTCCGGGCGTGAGTGGAACGACCCGCGCCACCGGCGACGCCCAGACGAGAAGCGCCACCGCGACCACCGCCATCACCGCGAGCACCGCGGCGGGTTCGGTCGCACTCGATTCCAACGTTCGGTTTTTTCGAACGACGACCCATCGCGCGGCCAGGAGCATCGCCGCGAGCGACGTCACCCCGCGTACCAGCCATGGGTTTGAGAGGATGCGACCACGCGTTGCGATATGAAGGAGCATCAACACGAAGGCGAAGAGGATTACCGCCGGAAAGGCCAGAGCCCACCGCGAAAAGGCGTCGAGCTTTCGGCGCCGGGCAAGTGCGTCAACGATCAGATAACCAAAGCCCATCAAACCGGCGGCCACGATGAAGGCCTTCACTGCCAAGACGATGAACAGACCTGTCATGAGGGAACACACGGAGTCTCGTGAGCCCCGGCCATCGGGGCAGGATAACGTGACGATCCCTCGGAATCCCGCCTTGGCCCGTGTGTTTCGTGTCGCGATCCCTCTGGCCGGCCCGATGTTGATCGTCCTTGCCGTTCTGGTGGTTCTCCGTCATTTCGCCTTTCGAGATCTGTTGAGCGTCGGGGACGTTCGAACCCTGTGGTTGCCGACGTATTGCTTTCTCGGCAAGAGCCTCGCGCACGGTTACATCCCTGGGTGGAACCCGTACAGCATGGCCGGCGTCCCGTTTGCCGCGGACCCCCAGTCCGGATGGATGTACGCGCTGCCCATGGCGCTCTTTTCACTTTCTTCGTGCTCCTTCGCCATCCGGTGGATGATCGTTCTCCAACCCATCCTGGCCGGCCTGGGCCTGTACGCATTTCTCCGGAGCGAAGGAATGTCGAGGCCGTCGTCCACCGTCGGAGGGCTGTCGCTCGCACTCGCCATGGCGGCGTCCAAGATCTCGCTCGCGCTTCCGTTCTCCGCGACGTTGGCCTGGACGGCGCTCACCCTGGCCGCGTGCTCGAGGTACCTGCGTTCGACGAACGCTTCACAACGCTCGGCGTGGCTATTGCTCACGGGCCTGGCGTGGGGCCAGCTCGCAGCGGCGCATCTGAGCGTCGGTCTCTTGATGGGAACTCTGGCCCTCGGGTTGTTCGTGGCGGGACGGGCACGGTCGATCGAGCGCCCCGGTCGGACCATCGGGCTGTTAGCGGTGACTTTGCCGCTCGTGAACCTGGCGTACCTGCTTCCGCGGCTGGCCTACGCGCCGCGAACGAGCCTCGGCCTGGGGTACGACGGCCTTCAGAAGCTGGCGGCGGCCTTCGGCGACCGTGGAGTCGTCCCTCAACCGATCACCACCGGAACGCTGTGGCCGTTGCGGCTGGCGACCTCTCCGGGAGCCTTTGTCGGAGCGGTGACGCTCGGGCTGTGCTTCGCCGCCTGGTGGGACAGGCGCCGGCGCGGCTTGGCCGCGACGTTCAGCGTGCTCGGTGTCCTGTCGTATCTTCTGGGACTCGGCGCGGTGGCTCGGGCGATCCCGCATTCCCTCCGATCGAATCGCGTCGTCGACTTCTACGCCCACAACCCGTACTGGATGATCTTCGAGCTCCTGTTGGCGCTGGCGGTGTTGGGCGCGATCGGCGTCGAGGCCTGGCGTGACGCCGATTCGGTGCGGACGAGGGCGAAGATGGTGATTCCGGGACTGCTCGTTTGGGCGGTCCTGCCGGCGGTGTTCGGAACGGGCGCTTCCCATCTCCTGGTCCCTGCGGCTGGGGCCCTCGCGTCCGGCGCACTGTTGTTTCTTGGGGTTCGGAGAGCCGTGTTCTATGCGGCGCTCCCTGCCGCGGTCACGATCGAGCTCACGGTCAACGGTCTTCTGGGTGGCCCGTCGCCGGTGTCGCTTCGTCCGCCGCCGAGCCTGGGCGCGCTACCAAATCCCACCGTCAAGCTGGCCAAATACCTGCATCCGGGCCCGATCTACGAAGGATTGCTCCGTTCGGACGGACGGTACGCAACGGTCGGTTCGGGCAAGGTCTTCGACCGCACCACGAACAGGGGGACGCTCTTCGGCGCGGAATCCGTGGACGCGTACAACGCCGTTCAGCTCCGCCGATACTGGTCGTACGTCCGGGCCGTGCAGGCTCCGTCGATAAAGTACAACCGGGCGTACTTCCTCAGATCCTCTCCCGCCGCATTCAACCTCTTGCAGATCAACTCGACGGTGACCCGACGAAACATCCCGCCCGCTTCAACGGTCGGGGAAGCTCAGCACGGCGAGGGCGTGATCGAGGGCGACTGGGCCCTGCATGACCGTCGCCCAGTGGTCCCTCGTGCACAGATCGTCGCGCGGTGGCGCGTCGCGGATTCGTCAGACTCGGCGCTTCGCGAGCTGATGCGCAGGCAGTTCGACCCTTCCCGAACGGTCGTCCTTGAGGAAGAGCCGGGTCTGCGTGGGTCGGACCGAGCAACGGCCGGCACGGCGCGGTACCGGTGGACCGGCGACCAGTCCGCAACGATCTTGGTGAACACGACCGCACCCGGGCTGCTGCTGATTCGCAACGCCTACGACGAGCACTGGCACGCCACCGTCGACGGCCGGTCCGTGCCCGTCCTCGCTGCCGACTACGTCATTCAGGCGGTGCCCGTAACGAACGCTGGCCCGCACACGGTCGAGCTGAGCTACGACGACCCGACGTTGGGCTACGGGCTTCTCGTTTCGGCCGTATCCATCGGTGGGTTCCTCGTGTACGCGGCGTGGTCGGGTCTGCGCGAGCGCGCGGACGGCTGAGGGTAAACGGGAGCGACGTCGAGATGAAGACCGAATTACAGGCTGCGGTTCGCCCAGAGCCCCAAGAGCCTGTGGCCGTTCGTCGCCGTTTCGACCCTTCCGCCATTGCGGCCGCCTTGGCCGGCCCGCTGCTGATCGTGGGAAGCGTGCTTGGCGTTCTCCAGCGCTTCATCGCCGGGCGGTTGTTCCCGCTTCAGGTGGACGTTCGGTCCCAGTGGCTCCCGTACTTCTGCTTCTTCGGGCGGAGCCTCCGCGACGGGCATCTTCCGGCGTGGAACCCGCACGTGTTCGGGGGTTTGCCCTCGGCCGCCGACCCGCAGATGGGGTGGTTGAACCTTCCGGCGATGGCCCTGTTCGGCACGCTTCGATGTGACACGGCGATGCGCATGTACCTGCTCGCGCAGCCGCTCATCGCCGGGCTGGGGATGTACTGGTTCCTCCGAAGCGAACGCCTCCCGAGGCCGGCGGCGACGATCGGCGGGCTCGCCCTGGCCCTCCCGATTGCCGGATCCGGTTTGTTCGGCCTGCCGTGGCTTTCCGCCGCACTCGCGTGGTCCGCCATCCTCCTCGGCGCGACATCGCGGTTCGTTCGATCAGCGGCGTGGCCGGCTCGGCTCGGATGGGTCGCCGTCGCCGGCTTGGCGTGGGGCCAGCTCGCGGCGGCGCATTTCAGTCACGGCCTTGCGATCGGGACCGCGGCCTTGCTCGCGTACCTCGCGGCGACGGCGGTCGGGGACGCCATGGGGAAGCGCAGGGGCCTGGTTCGATCCCTTTCGTACGCGGCGCTCTTTTTGGCGGGGATCTTCCTGATCAACCTCGCCTTCCTTCTCCCGCGACTTCAGTACCTGCCACGGACGTCCCAGAGCCTGGGCTATCAACGACTCGATGCGCTTTCGCTCGCCCTCTCGCGTGGGGCGGGGGACGGAGACGCCATCGGCGGCCTGGAGCTGAACGGCGCGTGGCCGCTGTCGATGGCCCTGTCTCCCGGTATCTACCTCGGGGCAGCGGCGCTGGTCTTCTCGTTGGCAGCGTTTTGGGCGAAAGGACGGCGCCAGGTCGCGATCGCGCTGGCGGTGTTCGGCGCGGCGTGCTACCTGGCCACGACGAAGCCCGTGTACGAGTTCATCACTTCGACCTTCCCCGCGTCGAAGCTGACCGGGCT
>DASVPT010000102.1:0-3287 GCA_036389535.1 Actinomycetota bacterium | reverse complement strand
CCATTGAACCTGCCGTGCTTCCGCGAGGATCTCGAGCCCCATCGCAACCGCCGCGGCAGCGTCGTCCGCTACCGGCACCGGCGCACCGGCGACCGCCATGTACGCATCTCCGATGGTCTTGATCTTCTCGAGGCCGTATCGGTCGGCGATCTGATCGAACCGCCGGAATAGCTCATCAAGGGCGCCCGCGAACTCCTCGGCTGTAGATCGAGCGCCCTCCTCGGTTGATCCAACCGCGTCGGCGAAGACCACACTCACCCGGTCGAAGTCCTGCGCTATCCGCCCGCCGGTCGAGGTCTTCAGCTGTTCCACGATGGCTCTGGGGAGGATGTTCAGGAGCAGGCCGTCCGATCGCTCCCGCTCTTGGTTGAGCTGTTGCTCGCGGAGGAACACCTGCCTGGACAACCGCTCTCTTCGATACGCCGCCAGCACGCCCAGGAAGGCGAAGGACACGAGGTACAGGGTCGCCAGCACCCGACTCACGTCGACGATGTACCGAGCGGTGAAGGCATAGGGCAGGTAAGTAGCGATGCCAATGACGGCGATCAGCACGACGAGAACGAAGCGAAGCGGCAGCAGGGTGTACGCGAACGCGGTGATCAGGATGACACCGACGTACCCGTACTCCGCCGGCAAGGTCAGGATGCGTGAGGCATAGAAGACCCACAGCAGGATGGTTGCGGTGACCACCACAACCGAGAGTGATTGCCAGATCCTGCGAAAAAACGGGGTGAACGTCAGCCCGAACGCGACGACCAGCATCGGAATGAACACTCCGAAACGCATGAGCGTATCGAGCCTTCTGTCGGAGACAGCGAGGATGTGAGGCTTGAGCAGGAAACCCCACGCAATCCAGAGCGCGATCCCGGCCAGGAATGCAAACCGGATGTTGATCACGTTGTGGCGGAACCGGTCGTCCCGGTATGCGGACTCGAGCGCTCGATCGCGGAACCGCAGCCGGAACCGGCCCAGCAACCGCCGCGCTAGAGACTGTTTCTCAGGTGTCGTTGACCTCTCGATGGAATCCACAGTGCCTCTTCCGATGCCCCCCGGCCCTCTCAATGATGACGGCTAAAAGGTGTGATTGTCAGCCGTCCGGCCCAGCAATAGGGGCGAGACTTCGCGTCTCTATCCTGCCGGGAGTGCTGGCCCGGATCCCCCGGTCGCGAACAACATCCCGACGATTCCCAGGACGACCCCGGCCGTTCCGAAGATGATGGCTGTCCCGGCCGCGTCGTGCTTGAGGGCCGACTTCTCGAGCAAGCGCCTTCGCACAAACGTCCCCAGGGCGAGCGCCAACGTCGCACAGCTGAGGGCTCCGACATAGAGGATTGGAACGAAGCCAAGGACGAAACCGACGAAACCGAGGACGTACGCGGTCAGCCCGAGCGCGTTGTGCACCGGCGGCTGTGGCGGATGGGAACCGTTACCGGGCGAGTTCCCACGAGAGCCATTCGGCGTAAAGGGTGTCGCCATTTCGACAATTCTCCCACGGACCTTCAAGCCGAAGTCGCGAGGATCGTCCCCAAAGCCGTCGCGCAGAGCGTCTCTTCCTCACCCGTGACGCCGTAGACGTCGCACCGGCACACGGCCTGCCGTTTCGAGCTGTGGAGAACCGTCGCCCTGGCCACCAATCGCTCGCCCTTTGCCGGCCGCAGATAGCTCACCTTGAACTCCTGCGTCAGAACGTTCGGTCCGAGCACCGAGCCGCCCGCGAAGGTCAGGGCATTGTCCATCAGATAACTGATGATTCCGCCGTGCACGAACCCGTTCTGTTGTTCGAGATGGGGCGCGACCGCGATGGCCAGTTCGGCCCGTCCCGACTCGAACGCCACAAGCTCGGTACCGAGGTGGACGCTGAACGGCTGGCTGGCGAGGACCGCACGACCGACTTCGATCATGAAGAAGTGCAATGTAGCGGTTGAGCGGGCCAGCTAGCCCTCGATCCAGTAGCCCAATTGGCTAGGGCCGTTTGGCAGCCGCCCAACTGGGAACCGTCTGACCGGCATGACCGCGGGTGGACCAACAGCCCTCGTGAACATCCAGAAGACGGGTCGAGCCTTGCGATGGCCGGCTGTCTTCGCGGTTGGACTGTCTCTTTGTGCCGTGGCGTGCGTGGGGCCCGCCAAGAACTTCTCCGTGTACGAGGCGAAGGCCGTCAACAGCGCGGAAAGCGCCCAGGCGGCCGTGGAAACCGTGAAGTTCGCCATCCAGCTCGCCCTCACCAACCGTGCATTCGGACCTTTTCAGTCGGTGACCGTCGAAGACGCCGAGGAGGACGTGGGTACGGCGCAGGGTCATTTCGATTCCATTCAACCTCCCGACGCGCAGTCCGATCAGCTTCGGCAACAGACCGATGACCTACTCTCCAAGGCCATCGAGGACGTGGGAGAAGCTCGAATCGCCATGCGCCGCGGCGACATACAAGCGCTGAGAGGGCTCCTGGCCGATCTCGAAAAGGACTCGGACCAGCTCGATCGATTCGTGGACGAACATCTATGAAGAAGCTGCTCGAGTTGACTCTGGGCATCCTCACGGCCATCGGCGCGTTCGTCGACATCGGCGACTTGGTGGCCAACGCCGAAACCGGCGCGCGGTTTCAGATGGGGCTGACGTGGGCGGTTCTCCTCGGGACGCTCGGGATCTGCCTGTACGCCGAGATGGCCGGCCGGGTCGCGACCCTCTCCAAGCGAGCGACGTTCGACGTGATTCGGGAACGAATGGGGGCCCGGCTGGGCATGGTGACGCTCATCGCGTCGTTCCTGGTGAACTTCCTGACGCTGGCCGCCGAGATCGGCGGCCTCGCGCTGGTCCTTCAGCTCCTGAGCGACCTCAACTATCTGCTCTGGGTGATTCCAGTGGCCATCGCCGTCTGGTTGGTGATCTGGCGCGTGAAGTTCTCGATGCTGGACAAGAGCATCAGCATCATTGGGCTGGCCCTACTGGTGATGGTCGTTGCGGTTGCTCGATTTGGCCCCGACTACGGCGCCCTCATCCACTCCGCCACTCATCCGGTGGTGCCGAAGACTGAGACGCACGCCCTCTACTGGTATTGGGCCGTATCGATCCTCGGCGCCACCATGACGGTCTACGAACCGTTCTTCTTCTCGGCCGGCGCGATCGAGGAGAAGTGGGGCCGCGAAGACCTCGTGGTGAACCGGACGAACGTCTACATCGGCTTTCCGCTCGGCGCCGTGATCTCCCTGGCCATCATGGCCCTTGGAACACTGTTCCTCTTCCCTCGCGGCATCACGGTCGAGCACCTTTCGCAGGCTGGCTTGCCGGTG
>DASVPT010000101.1:0-3869 GCA_036389535.1 Actinomycetota bacterium | reverse complement strand
CCGTGATCGAGCCCCGCAATTCGAACGAGCCGGCGTGCAGATTCTGGGCGCGTCGTTCGATCCGCCCGAGAAGAACCGCAAGTTCGCCGAGAAGAACGGGTTTCCGTTCCCGTTGCTTTCGGACGTGGATCGAACGGCCGGTGAACGGTACGAGACCAAACGCGCTCCCACGGAGCGATCGCAGAGTGCCAAGCGCCGGACGTACCTGATCGATCCCGAGGGGCGAATCGCGAAGGCGTATCGGGTCAGCGACACCGCCGGCCATCCGGACGAAGTTTTGCGTGACCTCCAGGAGCTCCAACAGTCCGCGACGAGCTGAGCGGCCGAGGTTGCGGCGCCATCGCCGGCGTCGGATGCTGAAGGGGTGAAGGCAACCGCGCCCGAGGTTCGGGCGCCGCGCGGCCGCGACATCTCCTGCAAAGGGTGGCCCCAGGAGGCCGCCCTTCGAATGCTCATGAACAACCTTGATCCCGAGGTCGCCGAGCGTCCAGAAGACCTGATCGTCTACGGCGGAACCGGCAAGGCGGCCAGGTCGTGGGACGCCTTCCACCGGATCGTCGCCGCGCTTCGAGACCTCGAAGGGGACGAGACGCTGCTGATCCAATCCGGAAAGCCCGTCGCGGTGTTCCGCACGCAGCCGTCGGCTCCTCGCGTGCTCATCTCGAACGCGATGCTCGTACCGAAATGGGCTGACTGGGAGACCTTCCGGGAGCTGGAACGGGCCGGTCTGACCATGTACGGCCAGATGACGGCGGGCTCTTGGATCTACATCGGGAGCCAGGGGATCCTTCAGGGGACGTACGAGACGCTCGGCGAGCTCGCGGCGCAACGGTTCGGTGGTTCGCTGAAGGGGCGCGTCGTCCTCACGGCTGGACTCGGCGGGATGGGCGGCGCCCAGCCGCTCGCTGTGACGATGAACGAGGGCGTGGCCCTGGTCGTCGAGATCGATCCTTCGCGAATCGAGCGCAGGGTCAAGACCAGGTACCTCGACCGCGAGACGACGTCCCTCGACGAAGCCATTCAGTGGGTGGAGGACGCTCGGGCGTCAGGCGAAGCCGTTTCCATCGGACTGTTGGGAAACGCCGCCGAGGTCTTTCCCGAGCTCTTGCGCCGGGGATTCGCGGCAGACGTGGTTACCGATCAGACCAGCGCCCACGACCCGCTCGGCGGATACGTGCCGGTCGGTCTCTCGCTGGACGGGGCGACAGCGCTTCGAACCGCCTCCCCGGAGGAGTACGTCAAGCGAGCCCACGAATCGATGGCACGTCACGTGGAGGCCATGGTCGGGTTCCTCGACGGCGGCGCCGTCGTCTTCGACTACGGGAACAACCTCCGGGCAGGAGCGCGCGAGGGCGGCTTTGCCCGAGCGTTCGACTATCCCGGCTTCGTTCCCGCGTTCATCCGCCCCATGTTCTGCCGGGGAAAGGGGCCGTTTCGATGGGCGGCGCTTTCGGGCGACCCGGGAGACATCATCGCTACGGACCGGGTCGTGGCCTCACTGTTCCCCGAAGATGACCGCCTGGCGAGGTGGCTGCGGTTGGCGGAGGAGCGGGTGGCGTTTCAGGGGCTGCCGGCGCGCATCTGCTGGCTCGGATATGGAGAGCGCGACCGTGCCGGGCTCGCCTTCAATGAGCTGGTCCGGAACGAAGACGTCTCGGCGCCGATCGTGATCGGCCGGGATCACCTGGACGCCGGGAGCGTCGCGTCCCCCTATCGCGAGACCGAGGGAATGAAGGACGGTTCCGACGCCATCGCGGACTGGCCCATTCTCAACGCGCTGCTCAACACCGCTGCGGGGGCGCACTGGGTGAGCGTGCACCACGGGGGCGGGGTGGGCATCGGGTACTCGATCCACGCCGGGATGGTCGTGGTCGCGGACGGAACCGAGGATTCGGCCGGCCGGCTGGAACGGGTGCTCACCACAGATCCGGGGCTCGGCGTGGTCCGCCACGCAGACGCCGGTTACGACGAAGCGCTGGCTGCGGCGCGTGAGGGTGGAATCAACCTTCCCTCCGTCGACTAGTTTCGCGGCAGGTCACCCGCCGTGGGCATGCGGCGTTTCTACCGATTCCCGAAGCGCGGAGCGGACGCAGCGATCACAGACCACGACCGTGCAGTCCTCGTCTTGACAGAACGCGCATTCGTCGATCCGCCGATCGCAGTGCGAACACACCGATCGGGCGGTCTCCCTTGGTGTGTCGGTCGCTTGGTCGCTCATTCCGCGTCGCCGTCGCCGTCGCCGTGGTCGTGGTGTTTGTGCATCTCGTGAACGGCGCGTTCGGCATCTTCGCGCCACAGCACGCCGACCAGCCTGCCGTCCGACGTGGTGATCGGAACCCGTTCCAAGTTGTGCTCACGCATGTGCTCCGCCATCTCGTTGATCGGTACATGCGGGCGGAACGTGCTGGGGCCCGGACGCATCACGTCTTCGATGCGGCTCTCGTCTGATTTCGCCAATTGCTCGGCCCGGAGCAAGCCCAGAACCACCCGCTCCCCGTTCACCACCACGCAGACGTCCCAGCCCACCGCATCGACCTTCCGACGCACGTCGCCCAGCCGCTCATCCAGGTGACAGGTCGGCGCGTCCCTTCGGGCCACGTCGCCGGCGCGCGGCAACTCGGACATCCATCCCTCGACCGGCAACCCGGCCGCGAGCCAGTCCTGCTTTCCGGCTTCGTAGTCGTAGACCTCGGTGAAGCCAAGGCTCTCGAGCCGCCACGCGGCTCGTGGGCTGAGGTCTCAAGCGGGGTCCCAGCAATAGACCACGACCGGCCGGTTCGGATCGAGGAGGTTGCGGGCGTTCTCGATCTTTCGGAGCGGAAGGTTCACTGCCCCGGGGAGATGGTCCTCCTCGAACTCTTCTGCCGGGAGGACGTCCACCACCTGCGCCCCCTGGCTGATCAGGCGCTGAACCTCTTCGCGGTCGACGAATTTCGGCACCGGCCCACCGTCCCTTTCGATCGGCGAACCGACAGTATGCGCGCGGGTCAGGCGGAGCGCTGTACGGCTGCGTCCGGAACGCGAACCGTCTGGCGGTCCGCGAACGCGGTCGTCGTTCTCAGGGGCAGCTTTCCGGGCAGCGCCAGGTAATACCCCTGTCCCTGGCGAACGCCCAACCGGCGCAGTGCTTCCAGCTCGGATCGGGACTGGATCCCTTCGGCGATGACCTCGGCGCCGCTCTGCTCGGCCTCGTCCACCAGCGCACGCACGATCTCGAACCGGGCCAGATCGAGGTCGATGTAGCGGCAGAGCGAGAGGTCGAGCTTCACGAAGTTCGGCGCCATCCGAAGAATGTTTGAGAACGTCGCACCGTCATTGCGAACGTCGTCGACAGCGACGCGGATGTCGCTGCGGCGGAGCCGGTCGAACGCGGCGTGGGCTTCCGGTTCCCGCGCCAGCGCGGCCTCTTTCACTTCGATGACAACGCGATCCGCAGCCCGGTTGACGACCTTCTCGAAGAAGCGATCGGACGTGATGACGTTCGGTGAGGCATTTAACGAGAGAAACGAATCGAACGGAATGTGGGGCAGCGCGCTCAGGGCTTTCTGAACGGCGGCCATCTCGACATCCACGCCGAGGCCGACCGCGGCCGCTTCACGGAACCAGGCGTCCGGCGAGCGAAGCGGCTGCATCCGGAACCTGGCCAGTGCCTCGACCCCCACCACGCGGCCATCGTTCAGGTCGAAGATCGGCTGGAACTCCATGTCGAGCGCCGTTCCTCGAAGAAGGCCTCGAATCCTCTCGATTGGTTGGTCGACCGGTGCCCGCTCCGGCGCCATGTCCACTCCTTTTTGCTTGGTCCACGGATGATGTCGGCAAGCATGCCGATGGATCAAGAGGGACCTTCGTGTTCCCCCGCCCCGGGTGGA
>DASVPT010000100.1:0-3630 GCA_036389535.1 Actinomycetota bacterium | reverse complement strand
CCCCGATCTTTCCCCGAACTACGACGCATCCCACAGCGCCGACTGCACGAGCGGCGTTCCTCAGCCTCTTCCGCCGGACAACGACCTCAACGGGCACGGGACACACACGGCCGGAACGATCGCGGCGGCCGACAACGGGTTCGGGATCGTCGGCGTTGCGCCAAAGGTGAAGATCGCCGGCATCAAGGCGGGAAATGACGAAGGCTTCTTCTTCCCGGAGGCTGTGATCTGCGCGTTCGTGTGGGCCGGCTCGACTCACGTTGACGTGACGAACAACAGCTATTTCGCCGACCCGTTCCTCTACAACTGCCGGAACGATCCGGTGCAGCGGGCGATCTGGAAGGCTGAGCAGCGGGCCATCCTCTACGCGGAGCAGCAGGGCGTGACGGTCGTGGCTGCCGCGGGCAACGAGAGCGAGGACCTCGCTCACCCGACGCGCGACCAGACCAGCCCCGACGACCAGCCCACGCCGGAAGATCGCGCGGTCAACAACGCGTGCGTCGTCATTCCGGTTGAGATCCCGGGCGTGGTCGGGGTCAGCGCGGACGGCGCCAACCCGCAGACGGACAACAACGACGACCCGACCGACTACCTCAAGTCGTATTACTCCACGTACGGAGTGGGGGCCGTCGAAGTCGTCGCGCCGGGTGGCGACCGTCGCTTCGGCGTCAACCCGGCGAGGGGCTCGGTCAACGGCCGAGTTCTCTCGACGTGGCCAAACGGCGTTCCGTGCGCGGTTCCAGAAGACCCGGACCCGCCGAACGAGCCGACTGCGACCTATTGCTATGCACAGGGGACCTCAATGGCCTCCCCGCATGCCGCTGGCGTTGCTGCCCTGATCGTGAGCCGGTACGGGGACCTCGACAACCCGCAGAACGGGAAGATGCGGCCAAGTCAGGTGGCGGCATACCTCCAGCAGACCGCGGACCCGCAGCCATGTCCGACGGAGCTGCCCGGAACGAATCCGTTCAGCCCCACCCGCACCTACGAGAGCATCCTCGGAGTGAACAGCGAGCTGCCGCAGGAGTGCCAGGGCGGGGAGGCCTACAACTCGTGGTACGGCAACGGACAGGTCGACGCGTTCAACGCGGTCACCAAGACGTCCACCAACCAGACCACGGCTGGAGCCTGAGACAACACGAAGCGAAGGGACGGGGGCGCGCCGAAAGCGCGCCCCCGTTCTCTTTGAGCGGTTTAGCCGAGCGCGACGCGAAACCCCTCGCGCCAGCTCGAGTACTTCGGCTTCCAACCGAAAGCTTCCTTCGCCTTGTCGCTGAGCGCGCCGCGCATCTCGAGCGCCTGGCGAGCGAGAAACGGCCCAACGACCACGCGGGCCAGCCAGGCGGGAACACGGAGCGGTGGCCCCGCGCCGAGGACCTCGGCGTAGCACGGCTGCCATTCGCGTCCTTCGGCAGGGTCGTCATCGGCGACGTTGTAGACACCGGGCGAGCCCCGATCTAAGGCGAGGACCGTGGTCTCCACGACGTCGTCGATATGGACGAACGACTGAACTCCCGTTCCGGCACCAACGATCGGGTAGCGGCGGCGGCGGAACTCCCCGGCCAGGTAGCCATCGGACGCGAAGGTCGTTCCGGGTCCGTACCAGAACCCATATCGAAGCACCAGGCCTTCGAAACTCGCGTTCTGAACGATCCGCCGTTCCATCGATGCCTGGCGCCGGATCGACCTTCCGAACGGCTCGGGGGCATCGGTCCATAGCGGCGCGTCCTCTGCCACGAGGCGGGATCCCGCCGGCGCGTACAGAAAGCAGACGTTCTGAGCAATGAACCGCTTCGCCCCGGCCGCCTCCGCCGCGACGACCAGGTTTCGGCTTCCCTCGCCCCGGACTCGGTCGTTTGCGGCATAGGCGCGCTTCAGGTTGCGGGGATTCAAGTCGGGTGGGAGGTCCGTCAGATGTTGAACGACGACGTCAGGAGCCGCCGCGCGAACCGCGTCGTTGACACTCTTCGCATCAAGGACATCGCACAGGACGGCTTCGGCGCCGTGCGACCGAAGCCACTCCATCTTTTCGGCTCTGCGCGTGATGGCGGTGACCCGGTGACCCTCGCTGACAAGGCGAGGAACGAGTGGCCGACCGACCACACCGGTCCCACCGGCCAGAAAGATCTTCACTCGCAAGATGCTACGGCGCTGAGAACTGGGCTCAGTTGGCGGGCCGTGCCGAAAGTCGCGTGGAGCCTTACTTTGTTGCGGCGTCCTCGAAGATCATCGGCGGCGCCTCTTCCTGTTCGGTTCTCACCACCGCGCGCGGCGTTCCGGGGATCCGCAGGCAGAAGCGCGCGCCACCGGCGTATCGCTCGTCGAGCCAAAGCTCTCCGCCGAGACTCCGCGCCAGCGCTCGACTGATGTAGAGGCCGAGCCCGATCCCGCCGACCTCTCTGGTCTTCGATTGATCCGCCTGATAGAAGCGATCGAACAGCCGGCCGCGCGCCTCCGGGGCGACGCCCGCGCCGTGATCCTCCACCGAGAGGACGATCGCTCTCTGCTCCAACCGGCACCTCACGGTGATCTCCGATCCCTGGTCCGAGTACTTCACGGCGTTCTCGATCAGGTTCGAAAGGATCTGATGAACCTTTTCCCTGTCGGTCTCGATCTCGACCAGGGATGGCTCGAACTCCAGGTTGAACCTGCCTTCGGCGGCCGGAGCCTTGAACTCCCACAGCACTTCGCTGCAGAGATCGCGGAGCTCGATGAGGCTGGGGTACAGCTCGCTGGCTCGAGGTCCCGACTCGAGCTGCGACACGACGAGGAGCCGCTCGATGAGCGTCTGGAGATGCTCGCTCTTGCGGTCGACGGCCTCCAGCAGCCACTTTCGGTCGTCCTCGTCCAGATCGCTTCCCAGCTGCCGCAGCGTCTTGATCGATCCCTTGATCGAGGTGAGCGGCGTTCGGAGCTCGTGCGAGACCATGGCGACGAAGTCGTCCTTCAGCCGGTTCAACTCCTCCAATTCGGCGTTGCGCGAGACGAAGGTCTCGATGTTGCGGAGCATCGCCCTTGCGCCGACGTACACCGTGACCACCGGAAAGGCGATGACCGGGAGGAGCAGCGGACTGTGATCGACCAACACAATGACCACCGGCGCCATCACGAGCAGCGCGGTCGCCACCGCGGCATCAAAGGCAAGGTTCCGGCGAAGGTGCTGCGTGAGAGGGACGCCGCCGGCGAGGCCCACGGCCACGCCGGGCAGGAGCTGGTTCAGGACGAAGAACGCCGCCGCGGAGGCCACGAGCGGAAGGAGCTCTCCGGCGCTAGGCCACGTCCCCCCCGGCATGGGATGCCCCGCGCCGCCCAAGCCATAGAAAGCCAGACCGGCCACGCCGAGCGAGAGCGCGTACTGGCTGGCATTGAACGCTACCTTCAACCAGGGCTTTCGCTGAAGCGTGTCGCCAAGGGCGGATGAAGCGATGAGGACCGCGATACCGGCGGCCGTACCCCACCCGAGCATGAGAGCGAACGCGAATGTCGTGCTCGTGGTGATCTCGTCCACGACCTGACCACGCCGGACCTTTATTGGGAACAGCTCACCGACCAGCACGGCCACCGCCAGCACGGCGAAAAGGCCGAGTCCCCGTTCGCCGTTGCCGGTCCAGGGGCCGTCCCTCAGGGCAA
>DASVPT010000099.1:0-5273 GCA_036389535.1 Actinomycetota bacterium | reverse complement strand
TTCGGCCCAGAGACTTGAGGCGTGACCGTGTTTTCGCCGAAAACGAGTTCAAGACTTTCAACGAGTTCAAGCGGGACGCGCTCGATAATTGCCGGCCAAAAAAGGTCTAGTGAGCGAGCCGGCCGCCTTCGCGATCCTTCTTGGAATGTTGGCAGTCGGGATCGGAGGCTCCCTCGCTTGGCAACGCCGACGCCCTCGAACTCCTGGCCGCCCAGACAGGCAGCGTCTCAGTTCGCCTTCGGAAAACGCAGCTGAAGTCCAGCAGTGACGCGCCAATCCCAGCCGTCATAGTTCGCGCGATAGCGCTCAGCGACCTGCCGCATGGCGGTTTTTAGATTGGATAGAGCTGACTCGGTGAGCGCTTCGCGGCGAAGTGCAGCAGCATGCCAGAACCCGTCTCCGGTGAGTTCTTCGTCCAAGATCACGTCAAATCCTTCCCCTCGCAATTCATCGGCCAACTCGTCAGGACGATGACCGGGCGAGGAGAAGTAATGCGCGATCTGGACAGGCTCGATACCCAGCGAAGCTTGGAGGGCGCTGAGCTCAGATCTGTCGGTGTCGTCGATAGGCTCGTTCACCGGGAAAGGTTAAATGGTCGGCCTCAGGATGCTGGAAATAGATTCGGTAATCCGCTCGAGCCGTCCGCTGTTCCAGACGTTTTATCGAGCCTCTTCAAAGAGACGTTGGAAAACAGGACCCAAGCGGCCTGCATCAACAGCATCGCGCAGTACCATTCAGCGCTACGCGTCACGGCGCAATGGGACACGAATCAGAAGGTTGGGGGTTCGAATCCCTCCGGGCGCACTCGATGGCCGTCGATCGAGAGGGGCTCGAATGAGGGTTGATGCCTCCACCGTCCTCCGTCTCCCGTCGTTGGAGGAGATCCGGACTGCGGCCCGTCGGGTCTCGGAGTGGGCCGTCCGTACGCCACTGGTTCGACTGAACGTCGACGATTCTCCCGCCGAGGTCTACCTGAAGCTCGAGAACCTCCAGCCGATTGGTTCGTTCAAGATCCGAGGTGCCGGCAACGCTTTAGCGCAGGTCGACTCCGCTGTACTCACGTCGGGTGTCTACACGGCGAGCGCCGGGAACATGGCGCAAGGGGTGGCGTGGCATGCGCGGCGCCTCGGAATTGCCTGCACGGCACTTGTCCCGAAGACCGCTCCCGAGGCGAAGCTGCCCGCGATCAATAGGTTGGGCGCGGATTTCGTGAAGCTTCCGTTCGACGAATGGTGGCGCGTGATGATCGATCGCTTCCACCCGGACTTTTCGGACCGACTCTTCGTCCATCCATTCGCTGACCAAGCCGTCATCACGGGGAATGGGACGATTGGGCTGGAGATCATTGAGGACCTGCCGGATGTGACCGCAGTGGTCGTGCCCTACGGTGGGGGCGGACTCTCCACCGGCATCGCTGCAGCGGTCAAGGCTGCTCGGCCCGGGACGAAGGTCTTTGCTGCGGAGGTCGAGACAGCCGCTCCTCTCGCCGCCTCGCTGGCTGCGGGCAGTCCGATGAATGTGGATTACACGCCAACCTTTGTGGACGGAATTGGCGGCAAGTCTGTGTTCGAATTCATGTGGCCCCTGGTGACGGAGGTCCTTGATGGTTCGCTGACCGTGTCCGTTGAGGAGACCGCAGCAGCCGTGAGGCTCCTCGTCGAGCGGAACCGCGTGGTGGCCGAGGGAGCAGGTGCTGCCTCGGTGGCCGCCGCACTCAAGGGGCTGGCCGGATCGGGAAGCATCGTTGCGGTCGTGTCTGGCGGCAACATCGATGCCGCCAAGCTCGCCGCGATCCTGAACGGAGAGGTGCCCTGATGTACCGTTCGATCAATCACCGGCACCTCATGAAACAGCTCGCTACACCGAAGGGGGGACTCATGAAGCGAACGAACAGCGCCTGGGCGAAGCTGGTGCGAAGTGCAGGGTTGGGGGCGCTCTTGGTTCTTTTCCTCGCTTCGGTTCCATCGGCAAGCGCCAAGCAGACCGCGTCCCTGCTCCAAGCGACGACCGCGGGAAACATCACCTACGTCACGAAGAATTTCACGCTCGCGAAAGGCAAGTGGGCGACGCTGAAGGTGCCGTGCCCCAGCGGCACGCACGTGTTGGGCGGGGGCCACTACAACAGCGGTGGGTTCGGCGACGTCATCGTGCCGCACTCGTACCCGTATGACAGCGGTGACGCCGACTCCAAGCCGGACGACGGCTGGGCCGCCGACCTCGGATCGATGTACGGAACCGTGACCGTGACCATGCATGCGGAGTGCGGTCCGATCCTCCCCTTCTACCGTGTAGCGACCACCACCGTGCCCGCCCGATTCCCTCCGTCTCTTGAAGGGGGCCTCTGCCCCGCCAGTGATCCGAATGTGCTCTCGGGCGGATCGCGCGGACCCAGAAACGTTCAAGAATTCTGGACGTACCCGGCGGCCAATCGATGGTTGGTCTTCGTAGACAACCTGGGGAACCTCCCGCGAACCGCAACGATCATCGCGGTCTGTTCGACGTTGGATACGGCAAACGCCACATCAAGCGCTGGGAACGTCTCCACTCGAAGCCAGGCATCCGTGAATGCGCAGTGTCCGAGCGGAGCGCCATATGTCGTCGGTGGAGGTGTGGCGACAAACACAGCCCCGTTCGGGATGAGAAACATCGCCGCGTCTCGCCCGTACGGCGTCACGGAATGGCAGGTTTGGGTCGACAACTTCAGCGGGAACTCGCAAACGTTTCAGGCCGGTGCCGTCTGCATCCCGACGATTCCCACGGGCTGACTGAGCGCGCTCAGTCGTTGCAGGCAATCTCAACGCGAGCCACTCCAACGGGCGGCGGATCGAGATGATCTGCGAAGCGGTACGCGTCGCTTCGTAACGAGAAATACACCGCAACCACTTCGTTCCCCATCGAGACATGAAGTGCCTCAGCCGCCCCGATATCGCAAGAGATGGTTGCTCCGGTGTTGATTCGAAATCTAGCTATACCCAACGCCCGAAGCCGAGCGACGGCGAGACTGAGCGATCTAGAGCCACGCGATGCCACCGCTACATAGACCCCCCACACGTGCCCGGAAACCGCCGGTGCGACCAACGGCGTCGGAAGCTTGGTCGGACTGGTTCTCGCGCTGGAGTAGGCCCTCCACCAATCGATGAAGTCTTGGTCCGCCGCGCTGGGGTCTGGCCGGCTCACCCACCACCCGCGAGTCCGCTTCGTGGGACGAAGCGGCGACAACGCGAAGTTCCTGATTTCGTCAGGAGTGGCGCGTCCCCCGGGTGGCCCGGTAGCCCCTTCACCAGAGACACCCGGCGGACCGAACACGAAGCGGTAGGGCCAGAACCCAACCAAGCGACCTTGGCTGTCCGCCACCGGAACGGGTTTGCCGGGTTCCGATCCGGGCGGTGGGACGTCCGGGCCGAGCGGTTGACTGGCGATCAACCTTCCGTCCGCATCGACTACTCGAACCCGGCCGTCTGTGTGTCGAGGTGGGACGGCGACGAATGCGTAGAAAGGCGCGTCGAAGAACGTCGGTAACGCGAGCAGTCGTCCTCGAACATCCTGTCCCTGGTCGACATCAAGCACGACTTGCGCCGCCTCCTTGGTGACCGCCCCAAACACCACCCGAGTTTCGGTTCTGGAAACCGGCTCGGTCATGCTGATCTCCAGAGCAGCATTTTCGGAACGCCGAAGTCGCAGGCGGCCTGTCCTGCATAGGGCCGTCGTCCAATCACCGCCAGACAGAGCTCGCCAAGACCCCGACCCCTGTAAGCGACCAGCTTCCACCGCGGTTCGGGACGGTTGTCGCTGGCAAGCACGTACCCAGTCGTCCCCTCAAGGGGAAGGAACGTCGGCGAAGTCGACGGATTGGGTACGGGCCCGGATGGGACGCTGGCCGGCCGTCGCAAATGGCTGATCGCTGTGACTCCGCCGAATGCCGTGACAGCGATAACCGTCGCTGAAAGGACCGCAACGGCGGCCTGGCGGACACGAACCCGCCGACGCACGCGAGCTGGCATCTCGAAGCCAAATCCGCCGGTGGCTTCCTCAGCCTTCTTCATAAGGAGATTTCGGAGATCGCTCTCGACCTTGCTCACCAATCCTCCCTTTCCATGTCGCCGCGGAGGTGGTCCAGTGCTCGCATGAGAAGTGACTTCACTGCCGCAACTGACGTCCTCAGGAGCCCGGCAATCTCGCGTTCAGGGAGGTCCTCGTAATAGCGAAGGACCACGACGGCCCGCTGTCTTTCCGGAAGGCGATGGAGCATCGCCTAAAGCGTTTCTTTGGAAGCAACGTCGACGCTTTCCCCCGACATAGCGAGCGATCTTCGAAGGTCTTGGGATTCAGCCTCCAGATGTCTCCGTTCGAGCTTCCTTCGTCGAGTTTGGGAGATGAAGAGGTTGACGACGGTCCTCCGCAAATACGCCTCGAAGAGCTCGCGCGCACGGACGTGACCGAATGTCCCGGTCAGGCGAACGAACGCCTCCTGCGCCAGGTCTTCTCCCTGTTCTCGATTCCCGGTCAGCAGATAGCCGAGCCTGACGGCGACAGGCAGGTATCGGATGTAGAGATCAGCGAGTGAGCCATGCGAAGACTGCGCCGACTCCTCCACGCGGCACCACTCACCTCTCGGTTCATTCGATCACTGAGTCAGGACGCACAGCGGCGCCGAAAAGTAGCGGCGAAACGCAGAAATCTCGCTTGACCCTCCCGGACGGACCTCCACGTCAGCTTCCGGTCGACGATATCTCTTGTGCTCGACAGCGGCTTTGACCAGTAGCACTATCTGGTCGTGAAGACCGGGCGCGTCCGTCTCGGCCGGCAGGTCGTCGCTGAGCTAGTGGCCTTGGGTCTTTTCGGGGCCACGGGAGCGGTCCTATGGGCTGCGTTTGGACCAGGAGTCTCGAAGCCTCTCCCGGTTAGTCAACTACGGCCAGGCGAGATCGTCCGATCACGGTTAGGCGGGCCTCCACAACTCATCGTCGTTGGCGGCAATGCGGCTTGGGTGAGGACCGAGATTGAAGACACGCGAGGCCTCCTCTGGCGAGTTGACCCGCTCACCGGTGAAGCCAAGTCGTTGTCGAACACGCGAGGGGCAGAGGAACCTGCGTTCGGAGAGGGATATGCCTGGGTCACAAGACGCGTGGTTGATGGAAGCGGAGAAGCATCGCTCCTCAAGCTCGACCCGGCGACCGGCGATACGGTCGCCTCGATCGCCATCCCACCGTGGCCGTTCACTCCGGTCGTCGGGTTCGGATCTGTTTGGATCCCGACCCACGACGGACTGGCAA
>DASVPT010000098.1:0-9286 GCA_036389535.1 Actinomycetota bacterium | reverse complement strand
CCCGTCGCAGTTCACCGCGACCGGCGTATCGACGTTGACCTGGTTGCCCCCGACGTCGACCTGGTGCGAACCGGAATCGCTCACGCAGGGGTCGTCCGCCCGTGCAGCGACGGTCCCGGGCCCCGTTGCGCCCGTCGCCGGGAGCAGAGCGCCGACCATGAGTGCGGCCGTCAGAAGGGAGCGGGCAATCCACCGGTTCACGACGCGCTCCGGGCGGCCGTATGGAAGCAGTGAGGGTCTCTTCTATGGGTGAGATGACGGTGAGCGCTCAAGCCATGTCCCCTTGGCGGCGATGTACCCTGCCGTACCCTGCCTGGGACTAGTCCAAACGGACCAATCCAAGCACTTTGGCTCCTCGGCTCCGGTAGTGGAAATTGGGTGCGTGGAGCCTCGAACCGACCCGGGCCGGCGACCCGCCTGGATCCGAGGAGGGCTGGTGTTCGACTCAGACGCCGCTGCCATCGCAGCGCGAGACATCGCTCTGGCCGGCGACCGGATCTCTCGAGTGGCGGGAGAGTCAGAGTCGCAGGCCGGGGACGGCCAGGAGACCTGGACCGACCCTTCAATCCTCGACGCGCGAGACCTCTATCTCCTGCCCGGCCTCATCGACTGCCACGTCCATCTGGTGATGCGGGGAGACGACGCGGACCCCTCGGCGAACGCCCGCCGATCAGAGGAGGAGGTTTCTCCCAAACACTCGCGGCGGCGACCCGGACGCTTCATGGCGGGACGACCACCGTCCGGGACCTCGGAGGGTGGAACTACCTCGAGATGTCGGCTCGAGATCAGATAGAGGAGGGAGCAGCGCTCGGGCCCAGACTGCTCCTGGCGGGAAGGCTTCTGTCCGCGCCGACGCCCGCGGTCCGCTACTACCCCGGCATGTACGAAGTCGCTCGAGGTTCGGGTGACCTGCGCCGCGCCGTTCGCGGACAGGTCGAGCGGGGAGCGGACGTCATCAAGGTCATGGCCAGTGGGGCGATGCTCTCTCCGGAAGACGAAGACGCGGAGGAAGCTCAGCTGACTCGCCAGAACCTTCAAGCCGTGGTGGAGGCTTCGCATTCACTTGGTCGGCTTGTCGCCGCGCATGCCCATGCCGCCTCGGGCGTTCGAAACGCCGTCGACGCCGGGGTTGCCAGCATCGAGCACGGCACGTTCGCGGATCGGGAAACCCTGGAGCGAATGGCCGATCGCGGCACCTTCCTCGTCCCGACGATCGCCGCCTCGGCGTCGATGGTCCGGGAAGAGGGCGTGATGGAGCGAATGCCGCGCCACCTTCGGGATCGACTGGTTCGAACGCACGAAACGCATCTCGAGATGATCCGGAGCGCGCACGACGTGGGAGTCCCCATCGCGATGGGTACCGACGCGGGAACACCGGGCAACCACCACGGCGCCAACGCGTGGGAATGCGTCTACTTGGTCAGCGAGGCCGGCCTGCCGTCAAGCTCGGCCATTGAGGCGGCCACGACAGCGGCCGCCAAGCTCCTCGGGCGCGAGGGAGAGATCGGCATCCTGAAACAAGGCGCGCGCGCGGACGTGGTCGGATTCGAGAGCAATCCGCTCGAGGACATCTCGGTGATGACGCGGCCAAGGTTCGTGATGAGGGGCGGGGTCGTGGTTCGGGACGACAGAATCAGGGCGCGGAGCGAATCCCAATGAATGCCGCCGGCATCGCCAGGATGCTCCCCCCCAATAAAAGGAAAGAGCCGTAGTCCAACTGCCTCCCGGGGAAATGCGCCCGGATGCTGTGGGTGATGAGGAAAGCGATAAAGACCAAAAGCCCGAGCACCCCAGCGAGCGTGGTGGCCCATCCCCTTCGCGGGACCAGCCCCAGGATCGCAACCACTCCAAGCGCCAGGGCGACCACACCAATTGAGCCCCAGAAGGGCTCGTGAACTTTCGCCCCCTTCGTCCACAGAATGTCGACGCCGATGCGGAACGCCTTGTATCCGAACCCCCAGGGTGCGAAGCAGCTCGCGATGAGACCGGCCGCGCCCGCCAGAGAGAGGGCCAAACGCCACCGGGGACCGGTCCGTGACGGCACCGTGACGCCGAGCGCGTACGCCCACGAGTCCACAGCCCACCGGCCGGCCTCCTGCGAAAGGCCCCGGTCGCGAGCGAGGCGTGCAGCCAGTGCGGGAACCCGGACCGAAGCGGAAGAGCCCGCCGCGACGAGCTGGCGTGGGACGCCTTCCTCTGCGGCGGTTTCGATGAGAGAGATCTCCCGCCGATATTGCTCAAAGGATCCGCCCAGGGCATCGGCGAGAAGATCACCACACCGCGGCGGGTCCTCGGCGAGCGACGGCCCATGGCGCTCAACCAGCTCTTTCAAGCGATCACGAGGAGGATCCTGGATCATGCGCGCCTCATCTCGCCGAACAGTACCGTAAGGCGGGCCATGAGCCCGGCAGGCAGGGAAGGAGCCTGGGATGAAGAGATGCCCTTTCTGCGCTGAGGAAATCCAGGACCAAGCGGTCGTGTGCCGCTTTTGCGGGCGGGACCTCACCAAGGCCCAAGGCCGAGCCGAGGGGACGGGGACCGGCAAGCTCCTTTTGACCCGGGGACTCTGGGGGCCGATCACGGCCTTGAGCGGCGGAGTCGTTCTGGTCGTGGCGAGCGTCATCCCCTACGTTCGGTCGAATTCGATGACGTTCAAGGTCGTCGACTTCGGCGGCCCGACGCTCGGCTGGATGGGGCGCGCTTTCGAAGCATGGGTTCCGCCTCTCGCGATCATCGCTGCGGCCGTCTACCTGTTGGCGGTACGCCGCTCGAGGCACCCCGTTGCCGCTGGGTTGCTCCTCGGCGTGGCAATCGCATCGACAGCGCTGGCGATCGGGACCACGCTCGAGATCATGGCAGTGAACGCAGACATGGCCCCCGGATCGATCTTGCTGCTCCTCGGCGGACCGCTGGCCGTGATCGGGGGACTGGCCGCTCTTTCAAGGAGCGGTGAACCGTCCCGGGGCTGAGGGGTGTCGCTTACTCGTCCTCAGTTCTGGTAGACGACATGTCGCGGATCTGGTCCACGATCTCCGCGTTCGCCAGCGTGGTGACGTCACCGAGCTCTCGCCCTTCGGCCACGTCTCGCAGCAGCCGCCGCATGATTTTTCCTGAGCGGGTCTTCGGAAGGTCCTCGGTGAAGACGATGGAGTGCGGACGGGCAATCTTCCCGATGACCTTCGCGACGTGCTCGCGAAGCTCTGATGCCACCGACTCGTCGCCGGTCTGGCTTCCCTTCAGCGTCACGAACGCCACGATCGCCTGACCCACTTGTGGGTCGCTCCTGGCCACCACGGCGGCCTCCGCCACGCGTTCGTTGTCGACCAGGGCTGACTCAACCTCGTAGGTGGAGATGCGGTGTCCGGCGACGTTCATCACGTCGTCGATCCGCCCCAGGAGCCAGAAGTACCCTTCGTCGTCTTGTTTGGCGCCGTCGCCGGCGAGATAGGTCTCCGGGCCGTACCGTTTGAAGTAGGTCTCCACGTATCGCTCCGGGTCCTTGTAGATCGTTCGAAACTGTCCCGGCCAGGGTCGCTTCAGGACGAGGTAGCCGCCCTGGCCCTGACCCACCGGCTTGCCGCTCTCGTCGTAGATGTCCGCCTCCACCCCCGGGAACGCCTGCGTCGCCGATCCCGGCTTCAGCGTGGTGATGCCGGGCAGCGGCGTGATCATGATGTGACCGGTTTCGGTCTGCCACCACGTGTCGACCACGGGGCAGCGTTCGCCCCCGATGTACTTCCAGTACCAGACCCAGGCCTCCGGGTTGATCGGCTCTCCGACCGACCCGAGCAGTCGAAGCGACGAGAGGTCGTGCTTCTGGGGGAATTCAGGGCCCCACCGCATGAAGGAGCGAATGGCGGTGGGCGCCGTGTAAAGGATGGTGGCGCGGCGCTTCTCCGCGATCGACCACAGGCGGTCGCGGTCAGGCCAGTCCGGCGCCCCTTCGTAGAGGATGCTGGTCGTCCGGTTCGCCAGCGGTCCGTACACGATGTAGGAATGCCCGGTCACCCACCCGATGTCCGCGGCGCACCAATAGATGTCGTCCTCGTGGATGTCGAAGATGTACTTGTGCGTGGCCGCGACGCCGGTGAGGTAACCGCCCGTGGTGTGGACGATCCCTTTCGGCTTTCCGGTGGTCCCCGACGTGTAAAGGATGTACAGCATGTCCTCGGCGTCCATGTGTTCGGCCGGACACTCCGTGCTCTGGTCCGCGATGAGCTCGTGGTACCAGACGTCTCGTCCCTCCGTGTACGGATGATCCGAACCGGTCCGGCGAACCGTGACGACGTGTTCGATGGTCGGGCAGTCCTTTATCGCCTCGTCGGCGTTTTGCTTCAGCGGCACTTCCTGGCCCCGGCGGTACCCCCCGTCGGCGGTGATGAGGAGCTTGGCCTCCGCGTCGTTGATGCGATCGCGCAGGGCTGAAGCGGCGAATCCACCGAAGACCACGGAGTGTGCCGCGCCGATCCGCGCGCATGCCAGCATGGCGACCGGAAGCTCCGGAATCATCCCCAGATAGATGGCGACGCGGTCGCCCTTCTTGACGCCGAGCGACTTCAAGCCGTTGGCGAACCGGCAGACCTCCTCGTAGAGGTCCTGGTACGTGATGACGCGCTCGTCGCCCGGTTCGCCTTCCCAGAAGTACGCCACCTTCTCGCCGGCGCCCGCCTCGATGTGGCGATCCAGACAGTTGTAGGCCGCGTTGAGCTTGCCGCCGACGAACCACTTGACCCACGGGGGGTTCCACTCCATGACCTGGCCCCACTCGTTGAACCAGTGCAGCGCCCGGGCCTGCTCGGCCCAGAAGGCCTCCGGATCACGGCTCGCCTGCTCGTAGAGGCTGGCGTCCCCCCACAGGGCGCCGCGTCGGAATTCCGCGGAAGGTTCGAAGACGCGCTTTTCGGTGAGAAGGGCATCGATCGTGGTTTCGACGTCAGCCATAGAGGCCTCCTCGGGGTCGCAGCCGATCCCGGAATGTTATCCCCCGGGCTCAGCTAGCCTTTCGCCGTGCTTGCAGCGACGAAGCTCCGGTACGAGGTTCAGACGATCGTGGCCCAGCATCCCGCGATCGCGTTGCCCCTGGCGCGTCTCCGTGGTCACGGGGTGCCTCTGGGCCCACGCACGGAGATCGTCATCGAGGGGTTCCCCCGGTCGGCGAACTCGTTCGCCGTGGCCGCGTTCGCCCGGGCTCAGGGTCGAAAGCCCGAGATCGCCCATCACGTGCACGCTCCCGCTCAGATACTCGGCGCCGCGCACCGCAACGTTCCCGCCATCGCGCTCATCCGAAATCCCGAGGACGCCGTCCTCGAGTACGTCATCAAGAAACCCGATATCACCATCGGACAGGCGCTTCGCGGTTACGTCCGGTTCTACGAACCGCTCCTGGCGTGTCGCGGCGCGTTCGTGACCGGCCTCTTCGACGAGGTCACCTCGGACTTCGGCGCCGTGATTCGACGAGTCAACGAGCGGTTCCGGACCTCCTTCACGGAGTTCGAACACTCGGAAGAGAACGCCCGGGCAACCCTGGACGAGCTGGACCGGTATTGGCGCGGCATCCTCGGATCGGGCGAACGGCTCGAGATCATCGTGGGCCGCCCGTCCGCTGTACGTGACCAGATCAAGGGCGGCCTGCGCGATGGCTACCATGCGGCCTCGCTGGCCGGTCTTCGGGCGCGGGCCAGA
Source organism: Actinomycetota bacterium (assembly GCA_036389535.1). Classification (GTDB taxonomy): domain Bacteria; phylum Actinomycetota; class UBA4738; order UBA4738; family UBA4738; genus JALYGK01. The sequence continues at coordinate 3,604 of DASVPT010000098.1, read as the reverse complement.
ACGCTCTACGAACGGATGGCTGCCGACGCCCGTGCCGGCGTATGAAAGGGGAGACGGACGATCGCCCGCAGACGGGCCGCGCCGGACTCGTCCGGGCGGTGGAGCGAGCGCGGCGCCGGGCGATCTACGAAGCGAAGACGCTCGTGGCGCAGCATCCCGCGATGGCCCTCCCTGTGGCCCGCCGCAGGCACGGCTTCGTCGTGGAGCGCGGCAGCGACATCGTCATCGAGGGGTTCCCGCGGTCGGCCAACACCTTCGCCCACGCCGCGTTCGTGTCCGCTCAACCTGAATCGATCCGGGCGGCGGGCCGAGTCCATGCTCCCGCTCAGATCATCGCCGCGGTGCGTTGGGGTATACCGGCGATCGTCCTCATCCGCCACCCGGACGATGTTGTTCCATCGTTTCTGATCCGGCATCCGCAGACCGGCGTCCGACAGGCGATGCGCGGATGGCTGCGGTTCTACGTTCCGCTGGTTCGCTACTTGGACCGAGTCGTGGTGGCGCCGTTCGATCGGGTCACCACGGACTTCGGCGCCGTCATCCAGCAGGTGAACGGCCGTTTCGGCACGACCTTTGCGCCGTTCGAGCACACCGAGGAAAGCGTGGCGGCCGTTTGGGCGTCGATCGACAGCGACTACCGCACGCGGGTGGGCGCCGGCTCGGAATTCGACCGGATCGTGGCCAGGCCATCGGAGGGCCGTGAACGCCTCCGGGAAGAGGCCACGGCGAAGTACCGGGACGCGGAGCTAACAGAGGCTCGGGCGCGGCTCCGGTCGGTCTGGGAGCGGTTCGTGAGGGCGGCCGGATGAACCCGAAGACGCCTCTCGCCGCGCTGCTGTTCGAGGGCCTGACGGTCGCCGCCCGACACCCGGACCTGGCGGTCGGGCTATCGCGTCTCGGCCGGTATGGAGAGCCAGTGCACCTCGGGACGGAGATTCTGATCGAAGGTTTTCCGCGGTCGGGGAACTCCTTCGCGGTCGCCGCGTTCTGCAAGGCCCAGAAGCGAGAGGTGGACATCGCCCACCACCTCCACGCGCCGGGCCACGTCATCGCCGCGGTGAGGTCCAACGTTCCGGCTCTCGTCGTCATCCGGCACCCCGACGAAGCGGTTCTCGAGTTCGCCTCATCGAAGCCGAACATCCCCGTCGCCGCGATCCTTCGCGGCTACATCCGGTTCTACCAGCCGCTGCGGCCGTTCAAGCACGGCTTCGTCACCGCCACCTTCGAACAGGTGCACGCCGATCTGGGTGCCGTGATCCGCCGCGTCAACGAGCGCTTCTGGACGGCATTTCTGGAGTTCGTACCGAATCAGGGCAGCGTCCGAGCCGCTCATCGCGACGTCGAGCGGGACTACCGGCGTCGGCAGGGCTCAGCTCCAGCAATCCTCGGGGCCAGCGCCCGGCAGCCGGCGACCGAACGAGAAGAGGCGGCGGACCGAGCCCGCCGGACGTACCAACACCCGGCGCTGGCGGCACGACGAGCTCGGGCCCGAACCCTCTACGACGAGTTCGCCGCCGAGGAACGCTCCAGCAGCCCGGCAACGTAGCCCGCCATCTTCGCGACATCGATGAAGCCGAGCATCGCCGGGACGGCGGCCATCCCGGCGGCGCGCTCCCACGGCGACGACAGCAGATGGAAGGCCCGGCGGACCCGGGGACCGGCGTACAGGGCGGCGCCGATACCAGCCAGCCTCGCGGGCCATTGTCGCTTCGAGATGCTCAACAGAGCGGCGGCCGTCGCGGCGTAGACCGAGAACCTGACCGCGTGACGCTCCGGGTGCATCCCCGCGACCCCGTCGCCCTTGGCATAGCGAAAGTACTGCCGCCACACCGCTGTGAGGTTCGCACGCATCGGCCAGTGCGCGATCGCGTCAGGGACCAAGATCATCCGCGCACCGCCCTCGCGCCAGCGGTGATCGAGATACATGTCCTCTCCCACGTCGAGCCATTCGGGATACCCGCCGGCCTCGTCAAACGCCTCGCGGCGAAAGGCGACCGATCGCGACGACGGCATGAATCGCTCTTGGCGTAGCTCACTCGGTTCGGGAACCGTCGCGGCGGCCACGCATGACTGAAAAAAGCCGTGAGCCATCGGTCGGTAAAACCCCATGGCGACGTCGGCGCCTTCCTCGATCGCCGTCGTGAGTTGCTCGAGCCATCTCGGATCCAACGCGCAGTCGGCATCCGAAACCGCGATGACGTCGTGCGCCGCAGACCGCACGGCGATGTTTCGCCCCCGAGAGATGTTCGCACCGGGCTCCTCGATCAGCGTCACGTTCTTGGCCCCACGGAGGATCTCGGCGGTTCCGTCGGTGGACCCACCGTCCACGACGATGACCTCATCCGGCTGACGGGATTGCGAACGAACCGACGAGAGGAACGAGTCCACATCCGGACGGGCGTTTTTGACGGTCGCGATCAGCGAAACCTTCACCGAAGGGAGTCTATGGAAGTGTTTGCAGTCGGGATGATGTGCCGCGACAATTGAACCTGAGGTCGCCCGAGTAGGCGGCCTCGACGTGTGTTCGGGCGGGACGTTCCCGCCGGAGGGGAAGGAGAGAGGCATGGCGCAGAAGTACGAGGCATACTGCGTGAAGGATCGAAAGAAAGTGGAGTTCGAGGGAGAGGTCACCACCCTCAAGAACGGCCGCAAGGCCGCGAAGGGCAAGTGCCCGAACTGCGGCACCACTGTGATGCGGATCCTCGGAAAGAACGACGCCTAGACGCACCGACAACCGACGGGGCCACGCGGCTCGTCGCTGAATAACGAAGCTACGCGCCCCGCCTAGTGCAGGGGCTTGATCAACTCGCTGGGAGCCCACACGTGCGGGCCCACGCGGCTCCGATGCCGCTCCACCAGATCAGCCAGCGTCGTCGATTCGAAAACGCCGCGGATGGCGACGTGAACGTCCTCCCACAGTTCCTGAAGGCCGCAGTGCGACGTGGCGAAGCACGTGTGGTCGGCATCGTCGAGGCAGTGCATCGGGTAGAGCCGGCCCTCGATCACGTCGATCACGTCGGCCACGCGGATGGAGGCCGGGTCCCTGGAAAGCCGGCAACCTCCCCCGGCGCCGCGAAAGCTCTCGACCAGTCCGGCCTTGTGCAACGCGCCGAGCTGTTGCTCGAGGAATCGAAGGGGGATCCGCTGCGCTTCGGCCAGCGTTCGGGCCGGGACCAGCGCGTCTCCGTCGTTCATCCGACGAAGCGCCAGCTCAACCATCGCCCGCATGGCGTACTCAGTCTTCTGCGAGATCTTCAGCATGGATGGCTCCCGGCGGTTAGAAAAGGTAGCAGATCCCTGTGGTTAGATGGATCGCAACGTGCTTCCGAGCGTGCCCGTTCAACCGCGCAGCATCGATGACTACGTAGCTGCAGCCGGGGAGCAAGCGGTCGAGCGCGTCCGGCAAGCCGCGGCCCCACTGCAGGGCGCCAGGGTGCTCAATCTTTCCTCGACCGCGTTCGGCGGCGGCGTGGCCGAGCTGCTGCACAACCAGGTGGCCCTGTTCAACGGCCTCGGGCTCGATTCGACGTGGCACATCATTCACGGATCGGACGAGTTCTTCACGATCACGAAGATGGTCCACAACGCGCTCCAGGGCGCGGAG
>DASVPT010000097.1:0-2088 GCA_036389535.1 Actinomycetota bacterium | reverse complement strand
GGGGCGGCGGGAGCCTGGCTGGGTTGGCGCCAGGGGGAGCGGAGGCTCTGGATCGTCTGCCTTCTCGTCTGCGCCGCGGTTGGCGGGCTTCTCGCGCTCGGTCTCAACCTGAGGATCGGGGATTGGCGGCCCTTCGCCAGTCTGCGGGAGGTGGCGCCCGGCCTCCGCACGCTGCGCAGCCCTTTCCGCGCCGTGGCGATCTCCCAGGCGGTGCTCGCGGCGTTGGCCGCGCTGGTCCTGGCCCGTCTCGCCTCCTGGCGCGGAAATGCCGGCAGGATTCTCGCTCTCGCCCTGGGGGTCTTGGCGGCAACCGAGAACCTTGCATCTCCTGGCGTCCTGGTGCCGACCCCCGCGACCCCGCGCACCGCCTGGACGAGCTGGTTGCGCGAGCAGCCGGGGAAGCTGATCGTGGCGCATGTCCCGCTGCCGCGTGGGCTGCACGTCTCCGACTACGAGGTGGAAGCGTGGCGGATGTTCGCCCAGATCGATCACCATCGGCCTCTGCTCAACGGCTACTCGGGCTACTTTCCCTCCGGGTACGGCACGTTCCAGGTGGACATGGACCAGAACTTTCCTTCCGATCGCCTCCTCTGCATGATGGCGTTCGGTATGGGTGTCAACACCCTGATTCTGGATCGCCCCTACCTGGAGGAGCGGCGCGCCCTGTTCGAGAGCGACTCCTTGCGGGGCTTCTTCGGCCCCGGATACAGCGATCCTGGGGTGGTGATCGTGCGCCTGCACCCACCACCCGAGGCCTGTGGCGTCCCACCCTCGTAGCCGCGGTGGTCGGGCTTGAGGCGCGCTTCAAGACCGAGGCTATAGATCCCCTCGCTGAAACCTCCGCGTCCTCAATACGTCGTCACAGCCGGCGGAAGGTTTGAATTCGCGTGACCGTTGAGCTTGTACTCGATCTTCTTCTTGATCGCTCCCGACGCGTCGAAGATCAGCACGATGCTCGACTCCGTCGAGATCGTACCGTTGTACTCGGCGGCGACCCCGGCGTCGACGTTGATCTTCAGAGGGTTGAGGCCGGAGACGGTGCCGGTATCCAGACGGACGGTGTAGTTGAAGCTGCTCGACTGATCCTGGTTCATGATCATCACGGCAATCTGGTCGACGTCTTCCGCGCCGAACGTCTTGACGTTGGCCTGATTGTCCGTCACCGCGACAGAGGACCCCCGGAAGTTCTGGGCCACCATCTGGAAATGGTAGTACGAGGGCCGCTTGGTGGTTCCATCGCCGCTGATGTAGCCGAGCTCATCCCCTTCGATTGTGCTCCAGAAGTTGACGAACGCCACGTCCTGCCGCATGGCGATCCCCAGCACTTCGGCCCAGAACTGCCCCCCGAGGAAGCTCTTCGCGCCCACGCCCGTGAGGCTGTCCCCCGAGGGGTTCTGATAATTGACGTTCGCCTCGGTGACGGCCATCTGGAGAACGTTGCCGCCCGTCCTTCCGTGATAGCTGTCACAGGCAGCCAGTCTTGCCTTCAGATCGGCGAGGTCGGCGTTGAGGCCGGTCGACGACATGAGCGTAGAGATCACCTGCGAGCGGGTCTGAGAGCCACCGAATCCGTTATAGAGGTGGAAAGAAATGATATCCACATAGTAGCGGCCGTTGCTGTCCGTACCCGTGATGTCATCAGCGCCTCCGTCACAACTGGTCAAACCGTCGATGAAGGTCTCGTCATACCAGGTCGTCTCCGGCCCGATGATCTTGATGGTCGGGTCCACTGCCTTCATCGCCGAGGCAAAGGGCTTGATATAGGCCGCCACCTGAGCCGCGGTCGTGTAGTTATAGGCCCCGCTGTCCAGGTCCGGCTCATTGCCGATCACCCAGTACTTCACGGCCCTCCCGTTGGTGACGTTCACGTACCTCACGATGTCCGCGGCCTGAGACGCGCTGTAGGTCGAGCCGTACACAGGGACCTGCAGGATGGGCTCGATCCCCCGGCTTCTCATGGCGTCCACCATGGCCACGTACTGGCTCAGGGTCGACTTCGCGGAATCATTGGGGTCCACCCAGGTCGGGTCCGCGTGGTGGTCGACCCCATTCCCTCCATACCTCATGATCCGGACGCCGCTCGCCTGG
>DASVPT010000096.1:0-19846 GCA_036389535.1 Actinomycetota bacterium | reverse complement strand
TGAGGCGCCGTCGCCGACCCTCCGTCATGGAGAAGACATCGATGTCGTGAATGACCTCCTGCATCGACCGGCCGTGCGCGCCGGCGTTCATGCGCACCGCCCCACCGAGCGTGGCCGGGATGGCCACACCGAACTCGAGACCCGCGAGGGAATGCGAAAGGGCCACACCGGCGAGCGCAGGCAATGGCATCGAGCCACCCGCGTGAAGGCGCGTACCGTCCCGCGACGCCCAGCGGAATCCCTTTCCAAGACGGATGACCAATCCGTTGAACCCATCATCCGCGACGAGCACGTTCGATCCCTTGCCGATGATGGCCCATCCAATGCCGGCGTCCTGCACGGCGATGGAGGCCGCCTCAAGATCTGCGTCACGTTCGGCGTCGAGGTACAGCGCCGCGGGCCCACCGATTCGGAACGTCGTCAACGGCGCGAGCGGGAACGAGGTCCGAAGGCGCGGGCCGCAGGCCGCTCGAAGCGTGGTCTCGGCCTCTCGAATGGCGCCGGATGCCCCGTTCGTCACGGTCATGCTTCCTCGATCTCGCGAAGGCGATCGAGCGTCTCGTCGCCGACCATCGTGATGTCGCCCGCGCCGATGGTCAGGACCAGGTCGCCGGGTCGTACCTCTCGGGCTAGGAACGCGGGGACCTCAGACCGGTGCGGGAGGTAGACGACCCGCTTCCCCGGGGCGGCTTCGGACAGCGCGTCCACCAAGAGCTTTCCGGTGACGCCCGGCATCGGGGGCTCCCCTGCCGAATAGATGTCCGTGATCACCGCGACATCGGCGTCTCCGAGGCTCGCGCCGAGGGCTCGCCACATCGCGGCGGTTCTGGTGTAACGGTGGGGCTGGAAGACCGCCACGATCCGGCGTGCGCCATCCGTCCGGGCGGTCTCCAGAAGAACACGGACCTCGCTCGGGTGATGCGCGTAGTCGTCCACGAACGTAGCGCCTCGCGCCTCGCCTCGAACCTCGAAGCGCCGCCGGACTCCGGTGAACGACCGGAGCGCGTTCGCGGCCTTCTCGAGCGGAACGTCGAGAAGCTTCGCCACGGCGAGCGATTCAGCGGCGTGCCGGACGTTGTGCTCTCCGCGCACCGATAGTTCAACGTCGACCTCGGAACCGAGAACACGAACCGTCGCCCGGGTGCCCGTTGGAGTCGGAGCCCATGACACCACCGCCACGTCTGAATCGGGCGATTCACCCTCTCGGATGACGTTGGGGCTGTTCGCCAGGGCGCTTTGGACTCCCGGGTCGTCCCACCACGCGACCACGGACCCGGCCTGCCCCGCGAACGCGGAGAAAGCCCGTTCGATCTCCTCGCGGCCGCCTGAGTAGAAGTCGAGATGGTCCTCTTCGATGTTGGTGATGACCGCGATGTCGGGGTGAAGGAGAAGAAACGAACCGTCGCTCTCGTCGGCTTCGGCGACGAAGATTCCACCCGCACCGACGCCCGCTCCGGAACCGATCTCGTTGAGATCGCCGCCGACCACGAACGTCGGATCGGCGCCCGCCCCCGCGAGCATCATGGCGATCATCGATGTCGTCGTGGTCTTGCCATGCGTGCCGGCGACCGCCACCGTGCGGTGCGCGGCGGTGAGGGCGGCCAGGACCTGGGCGCGAGTCACCACCGGGATGCCGTGATCGCGTGCCGCGGCCACCTCGGGGTTATCGAAGGGGATGGCCGTCGAGACCACCACGGCGTCCGGCTGGTGTACGTGCTCGGCCCGGTGTCCGATGAAGATCTCGGCGCGCGGACGGAGCACGGCGAGCGCGCGCGACTCCTTCAGATCGGAACCGCTCACCGCGACTCCCCTCGCGAGAAGGAGATGCGCGATCCCGCTCATGCCGGCGCCCCCGATTCCGACGAGATGCACGCGTTGCCACAGGGAGATATCGGGAATCGGCAGCGCCGAGATGGCGGCGATCCGGTCGTGATTGCCGGCGTCTGCCGGAACAACCGCCTCTGGGACAATCGTCGCCGGCGTGGGGTGGCGTTTCATGATCGGCTGTCCCGCCGCGCCGCCGTCATCACGAGGTCCGCCAGCCGCGACCCGGCATCCGACCGGCCGAACGCCGCCGACCTTTCGCTCATGGCGCGAAGCCGCTCCTCATGATCGATGAGGGCTTGAATGCGAGCAGCGAGTGACGCCGCGGACACCTGGTCGTCGGGCATCACGCTTGCCCCACCGGCTCGCTGCATCGCCTTGGCGTTCGCCTCCTGGTGCCGGCCGGTGGCGTAGGGGTACGGCACCAGAAGCGCGGGGACGCCGCACACCGAAAGCTCGGCCACGGTGCTGGCGCCGGCGCGGGCCACCGCGAGATCGGCGACCGCGTATGCCAGCTCCATTCGTTCCAGGTAGGCGAAGGCCCGAACGAGCATTGTGGCGGGGTTCTCCGCCGGCCGGTCCGAGCTTGGGAGCGCAGCGTCGCCCTCCATCCCTTCCACCCCCGGGAGGACGGCACGGATCGGATCGAAATGGGCCGATCCCGTGATCAGGATCACCTGGAGGTCGCCACGATTTGCCAGCAGACGGCAGGCACCGGCGGCCGCCCGGTCCAGGTGCAGCGCTCCCTGGCTTCCTCCGAACACCAGAATGGTCATACGGTCCTCGGCGAGGCCCAGCTCCTCACGGGCCTCCTTGGCCAGGATCGTGCGATCCTCCGGCACCCGAGCGATGGTCTCTCGGACGGGATTGCCCGTCACGACCACCTTCGCCCTTCGCCGCCGAAAGAAGCGCCCGCCGTCCGCAAAGGAGAGGCCGACCGCGTCGGCGAAGACCGAAAGGGCGCGGTTCGCCAACCCGGGAACAGCGTTTTGCTCATGGAGCACGATGGGAACAGCTTCGCGCCGAGCGGCCAGAACCGTGGGGACACTCACGTATCCGCCCATTCCGACCACGACGGCCGCATCCCTGACGATGGGGCGGCACCTGGCCGCGGCCCGCCACGCAACGATGGGAGCCCGAAGCGTCGTCGGGGAGAGCCTTCGCTGAAACGGCGCCGCGGGAATCGCTTCGAAAGGAAACCCCGCCGCTGGCACGAGACGCGCTTCGAGCCGCTCCTGCGTTCCGACGAAGGTCACGTCCGCTCCCCTGTCCCGGAGCGTGCGACCGAGCGCGAGGCCGGGCGCGATGTGCCCCGCAGTCCCCCCCGCAGCGATCACCACCTTCATCACCGTTGTGGGGCCTGCCTCTGGGAAAGGGTTCTGCTTCGGCGAGGCTTGGTTGGGTTGACGGCGGTTCGCGCCAGGCCGGCTCGTCCGATCGAGAACAAGATTCCGGTCGCGGTCAACGAGACCACCAGGGCAGAGCCACCAAAGGACAGGAACGGAAGCGGCACGCCTGTGATGGGAAGGAGGCCGGTCACCGCTCCAAGGTTCACGAGCGTCTGGACGCCGAGCCACCCCGTGATGCCCGCGGCGAGGAGCCGGCCGAAGGCATCGGGGGCTCGGAGCGCGATCCGGATCCCGGCATAGAGGAACGCGCCGAACAGGGCGAGCACGACGAGCTCCCCCAGAAGCCCGAGCTCCTCCCCGAGGATCGAAAAGATGAAGTCGGTGTGGGCGTTGGGGACGTACATCCACTTCTGCCGGCTGGCCCCCAGACCGACCCCGACCAGCCGCCCGGATCCGAGCGCGATCAGCGACTGGACCACCTGATACCCCGTGTGCCGCGGGTCCGCCCACGGGTGGAAGAACGACAGGAGTCGCGTTCGCCGATACCCCTCGCCGAAGACCAACGCCGTTCCCACCAGCCCGAAGAAGACCGCGGAAGCTCCGAGCATCCAGAGGCGAACCCCGGCCACGAACAACAGAAGAAAGATCGACGCGCCGATCACCATGGCCGTCCCGAGATCGGGCTGAAGCAGGATGAGGACGGTCATGAGCCCGACCACGAGCACGAGCGGAACGATCCAGCGCATCGGCTCCTCGATGTGATCCAGGTGCCGCGTCAGGATCGAGGCGGTTGCGGCGACGGCCACGAGCTTGGCTGCCTCGGAGGGCTGGATCGACACGGGCCCAAACGCCAGCCACCGAGTCGCGCCGCCGGCCACCACGCCAATCGAAGGATGCAGGACCAGCGCCAGCAGGACCAGAACGCCGATGACGAGCGGCAGCGAAATCCTTTGCCACAGCTGATGCCGGACCCGTGAGGCCACGATGGCGCCACCCGTGCCGAGCAGCGCGTAGAGCAGCTGTCGTTTGAAGAACAGGAAGCTGGATCCGTATTCGGCGAAGGCGGTCACCGAGCTCGCCGAGAGCACCATGACCAATCCAATGAGCATCAGCGCCGACGCCGATACCGCGAGCGTTCCGAGCACGCGGCGCTGACTCCGCTCGATCCTGGCCTTTGCCGCGGCGGGGGAAAGTTCTCCCGGCCGGACCACGCGGAGCTTTGGGGCGGCGAGGGCGGTTTCAGTCGCCATGTCGTTCCTTTCCTCGGGGAAGTGAGGCGGCTGAGAGAGGCCGGTCCGAGCCCGCCAGCGAAGCCGCTGCCTGGGCGAATCGTTCTCCTCTCTCTCGGTAGTCGCGGAACATGTCCTGGCTGGCGCACGCCGGCGCCAGCAGGACGGTTCCGTTCGAAGGGGCCCGTTCGAACGCCATGCGAACGGCTTCTTCCATCGTGGTCGCGATGTCGACCGACACGAGGCCATCGAAGATGCGAGCGATCTCGGGTGCCGAAGCGCCGATGGCAATCACGGCGGCCAGGTGCGGCGCCGCCTGAGCAAGAGGCGAGAGATCGATGCCCTTCGCCAGCCCGCCCGCGATCAACACCACGTTGTCCAGACCCTGGAGGGCCGCCAGCGCCGCGTGCGGGTTCGTGGCCTTCGAGTCGTTGACGAAGCGAACCGCGCCGAGCTCAGCGACCACGCTCCCCCGATGAGGGAGCGGGGTGAACGACTCGATGGCGTGCCGAACGGCCTCGATCGGCAGTCCAAAGGAGAGCCCCGCCGCGGCGGCCGCGGCGGCGTCCATGACGAACGCCGGCGAGAGCGACGTGGGCCGCCCCACGAAGGTCCCGTCTCCGAGCTCGCCACCGTTGGTTTCTGGGCGGTTGGTGGGTTGCATCGCAGAAAGGACACCCCCGGGCGTGGCGCCGGTCTCACCTTCCTGCGGAGCGCCCCACCGAAACCACCGCACGTCGCACGGCGCCTTCGCGGAGACCCGAGACCCCTCGATGTCGTCTCGATTTCCCACGTGCACGTCGGGCGCCGACTGCCGCGCGAAGATCCGAGCCTTCGCGGCCGCGTAGGCCTCGAACGATCCGTGCCAGTCCAGGTGGTCCGGAGCCAGATTGAGGAGGACCGACACGCGGGGGTGCAGCGTCTCCTGGAACCGCAGCTGAAACGACGATGCTTCAACAGCGAGCGCGTCGTGGGCTTCCCGAGCCGCCAGCGAGAACGGGTGACCGACATTTCCGCACGCCACCGCGGAGAGGCCGGACGCCCGCATCATGGCGGCGATCAGCTCGACGGTGGTGGTCTTGCCATTCGTCCCCGTGACGGCCACGAACGGGACCGTGCACAACCGCGCGCCGACCTCGAGCTCGCTCCAGATTGGGAGACCGCGCTCTTGGGCCCACTGAAGAACGGGGGCGTTCTCCGGAACGCCGGGGCTCACGACGACGACGTCGGCGCCGTCGAGGTGCTCGGGCCGGTGGCCGCCAGCGTGAAGCCGGATGTTCGGCGGGACATCGCCAAGGCGCGCGGCCGAGTCGCCCACTCCTGCTCCGCCGGCGACGACGGCTTCGACCGGTCGCGATTCGGTCACCGTCACCGCCGCCCCCTCGTCACTCAACGCCGAGGCGGCAGCGCGGCCGCTGACTCCGAAACCGATGACCACGGCGCGAAGGCCATCGAAAGCGCCGGTCATACCGTCCCTCCTCGCGCCAGGAAGTCGGCGTAGAAGAGCCCCAGGCCGAACGCGACGGCAAGTCCGGCGAGGATCCAGAACCGAACGATGACCGTGAATTCCGGCCAGCCCACGAGCTCAAAGTGATGGTGGATCGGCGCCATTCGAAATAGCCGCTTTCCCGTCAGCTTGAACACGGCGACCTGGAGGATCACGGACGTCGTCACTAACACGTAGAGGCCGCCCAGGATGAGGAGCAACAGCTGGGTCTCGGTCATGACGGCGAGTCCCGCCATCACTCCGCCCAGCGCAAGCGAACCCGTATCGCCCATGAAGATCTTCGCGGGGGCGGCGTTCCACCACAGGAAGCCGGCGACGGCGCCGAGCGCGCCGGCCGAGACGATGGCGACATCGAGCGCGGGGAGGACACGGATCTCGTAGCAACCCCGAACCGGGGCGCCGATGAAGCACGAGTGCCGCGCCTCCCAAAACGAGATGATCACGTACGCGGCGAAGACCAACGCCGCCGATCCCGACGCGAGGCCGTCCAGGCCGTCGGTCAAGTTCACGCCGTTCGACGACGCGGCCACCATGACGAAGACCCAGATGTAAAACGCGATGCCGAGACGAAGGCCCGTGTCGGCCCGAATGAACGCCACCTCCGTGGTGACGTGAGAGAGAGCGACGGCCGCGAAGGCGAACCCCACAGCGACCAGGCCCTGACCGACCATCTTCGTGGTCATGCTCAGCCCGAGCGAACGCTGCCGCCGGATCTTGATCTGATCGTCGATCGCGCCCACAGCGCCGAGACCGAGAGCCAGACCGAGCACCGACAGCCCCGCCGTCGTGAACGGGGTCCTGACTCTCGCCGCGAGGTAGGCAAGGCACATCGCGCCCAGGATCACTGCCCCGCCCATGGTCGGGGTGCCGGTCTTCACCAGGTGCCCTTGGGGACCGTCTTCACGAATGTGCTGTCCCCAACCCCAGAGCCGAAACAGACGAATGGCGATGGGGGTTCCGAGCAGGGTGGCCAGGAGGCCGGCGCCCGCGGCGACAAGGATCGGCGTCATGTGGCCGAAGCCTCCAGCGGGGTCTCGTTGGACGTGAGCGCGTCCGCCACTCGCTCGAGCCCGGCGGCGCGCGACGCCTTGACCAGAACCAGATCGCCACTGCGAGCGAGGCCTCGCACGGCAGCAACCGCCTCGGGGACGTCGTCGCAGATGACGATGCGGTGCGCTTCGAGTCCTTCGCGCTGAGCGGCCCCGGCGATGATCCTCGCCTCTGGGCCGACGGTGATCAACGAATCGATTCCCAGCCGAACCACGAGCTCACCGATCCGTTCGTGCTCCTCCGTCGCGATGGGCCCGAGCTCCGCCATGGTCCCGAGGACGGCGATGCACCGAGCGTCGCCCGCCATCCACCGCGCCGCCTTCAACGCGGCGGCCATGGACGTGGGATTGGCGTTGTAGGCATCGTTGATGACCCGAATCCCGCTCGGGGCCCGGACGACCTCCATGCGGCCACCGGAGACGCTGGCGTTCGACAGCCCGCGCGCCGCCGCCTCGACATCGACGTCGAGAGCCCACCCGACCGCCGTCGCGGCGAGGGCGTTCGCCACCATGTGCTCGCCGGGAACGGGCAGGGTGACTCGCGCCGACCCGCCCGGCGACACGAGCTCGAAGGTGGCTCGGCCCGTCTCGCGGTCCACCGAGACGCCTTCCGCATGAATGTCCGCTTCGGGCGACTGTCCGAAGAACACCGCCCTCGCTGCCGTTCGCGATGCGTAGCCGCGGACCACCCCGTCATCGGCGTTCAGGACCGCGACGCCCGTCTCCGGAAGCGATTCCGGAAGCTCCGCCTTGGCCGCCCGAAGGACGGCCGGGGATCCGAACAGCTCCATGTGGGCCACGCCCACGTTCGTGACCACACCGATCTGCGGCTGAGCGACGTCGCAGAGGAGACGAATGTGACCCGGGCCGCGAGCCCCCATCTCGCAGACGATCGCCTCGGTGTCTGGAGTGGCCTCGAGGATCGTGAGGGGGAGCCCGATCTCGTTGTTGAACGACGCGGGGCTCGCCACCACGCGCAAGCGTTCGCGCAGCACCGCCGCGGTGAAATCCTTCGTGCACGTCTTGCCGGTCGACCCGGTGATGCCGATGACCGTTGCCGAAAGCGAAGAGCGAACGGCGCGAGCCAGATCCAGGAGCGCCGCTCGGGTGTCGCCGACCTCTACCGTCGGTCCTTCGCTCTCCGCCGGCACGCCGCGCTCGACGATCGCCGCGACCGCGCCGGCTTCTCGGGCCACGGATACGTACCGGTGACCATCCCCGTGCTCTCCCGAGATGGCCACGAAGAGATCGCCGGCACCAATCTTCCTGCTGTCGACCGCAACGCCCTTGTAGGTCAGACGCGCGGCGTCGGCCGGGTGGACCACGCCGCCGGTTGCCGATGCCACCGCTTCGAGCGTGCGCGCGGTCATGGTCTTCCTTCTGTGGCGTCGTCGTCCCCCGCGCTCCGGCTGCCGGCCCGGCTCAACAGCTCCTCTCGGACGACCTCGCGGTCGTCGAACGGAATGGTCCGGTCACGAAACTCTTGTCCGGTCTCGTGCCCTTTCCCGGCGATGATCACCACGTCACCGTGGTCCGCTTCCCGCAGCGCCAGCGCGATGGCCGCGCGACGGTCGACCTCGACGACGTGGCGACCGGTCCCTTCTCCCACGCCCCCTTCGATCTCTCGAACGATCGCTTCCGGCTCCTCGGAGCGCGGGTTGTCGGACGTGATGACAGTGAGATCGGCGAGTCTCGTCGCGACCTCACCCATCTGCGGGCGCTTCCCCCGGTCGCGGTCCCCGCCGCATCCGAAGACGACGATGAGCCGGTTGGCGGTGAACCCTCGGGCGGTCCGCAGCACGTTTTCCAGGCTGTCCGGCGTGTGCGCGTAGTCGACCAGGACCGGAAACGGCTGGCCGGCGTCGACGGGCTCCATCCGCCCGGGCACGCCCTTCAGCGCTTCTATCCCTTCTGCGATTGGCGCTTCCCCGATCCCCACCGATCGCGCCGCCGTCAGCGCCGCGAGGCAGTTCGAGACGTTGAACGCCCCTCTCAGGGCCGAGCGGATTCCGACCCCATCGACGACGAACGAAACACCCATAGCGGAGAGCTCCACCTCGCGCGCGACGACATCCGCTCCCTCACCGAGGCCGAACGTCACCGTGGGGATGGCGGCCTGACGCGCGATGGAACGACCCTCGGGTGAATCCCCGTTGATGGCACCACGATTGGACAGGGACGCGGTGAACAGCCGAGCTTTCGCCTCGAGATATGCCTCCATCGTCTGGTGGTAGTCCAGGTGGTCCTGCGAAAGGTTCGTGAAGATGCCGCACGCGTACCTCGTCCCGTCGACCCGGTGCTGATCCAGCCCATGCGACGAGACCTCCATGGCGACGGCCTGCACACCACGAGCCCTCATCGTGGCGAAGAGTCGCTGGAGGTCTGGAGCCTCGGGCGTGGTTCGGGCAAACGGCGTGATCTCGCCGTCGATCCGAACTCCGGTCGTCCCGATGACTCCGGCTCGGAGACCGGCCGCTCGGAAGATCGACTCGAGCAGATAGGTCACCGTGGTCTTCCCGTTCGTTCCCGTCACCCCCACCATCGTCATGGCGGCCGAGGGGTTTCCGAAGAACGCCGCCGACAGCGGGCCCATGGCGCCGCGCACCGACGGAACGCGGATCTGCGTCACGTCGAGGTCCACCCATCGCTCGACCAGCACGGCGCTCGCTCCTCGTTGCACGGCGTCGGCGGCAAAGTCGTGACCGTCGGTTCGTGTTCCGGGAACGGCGAAGAACAGCGACCCCGGCGTCGCTTGCTCCGACCGATACGTGACGTCGGTTATCTCCACTGCGGCGGGGCCACGAAGGTCATGGCTGCCGACAGCGGGCAGGAGCGTTTCCAGCGACTGCGCGTCGACGGTGCTGAATTCGGTTTTCGAAGTCTCCAACCGGCGCGTTTCCGGAGTGCGAGGACGGTGTTCGTCCAGAAGGGGGATGGGGAAGCGGGATTTTAGCATCGGGATTTGTCAGGGAGGCGTGAGTGCGTGAGGCGGAGCGGGAAGCTTCGTGGCCGGAGGGATACGGAGCCGAGCGAGGGCGAACCGCGCGACCTGCCGGAACAACGGCGCGGCGGCCACGCCGCCGAACACCGTCTTCGGCTCGTCGAGCACCGCCGCGACCGCCAGGGCAGGCCTCGACGCGGGCACGAATCCGATGAACGAGGCGACGTACTGGTTCGTGTATCCAAGGCCGCCGATGCGCGGCTTGCGCGCCGTGCCGGTCTTGCCCGCGACCCAGTACCACGGAATTTGGCCTTCGGTCCCGGTGCCCACGTCGACGGCGTAGGCGAGCATTCTGGTCACCACGGCGGCCGTGTGCTCCGAGATGACGCGATGAGTCCGCCCGGCTCGCATCTCCGAGATCTCACCTTCCGGATCCCGCGTCGCCCGGACCAGCTTCGGCTGGACCCAGAGGCCGCCGTTGGCGAGGGTCGAGTACACCGACAGCATCTGCAGCGGGGTGACCGCGACTCCCTGGCCGATGGGAATGGTGCCCATGTCGGTTCCCGACCACTCGTCGACGGGCGGAAGGATTCCGTTGGACTCCCCCGGAAATCCCACGCCGGTCTTCGCTCCGAGTCCGAACTTGTGGAGGTAGGTGGCAAGGCGGTCCTGACCGAGCAGCCGCGCGACCTCGATGGCGCCGATGTTGCTCGAGTACGTGATGATGTCCCCCAGCGTCATCTCCTCCGTCGGGTGCCAGTGTGCGTCGTGAAACGTCTTGTCGTACAGGCGATAGAACGGCGGAACCCACAGTCGTTGCTTGAGAGTCACGACGCCCTCCTCGAGTGCCGCCGCTGCGGTCACCACCTTGTTGACTGACCCCGGCTCATAGACGTCGGTCACGGCCCGGTTCCGGACGTACTCCGGATTGGCTTCCGAAAAGTGGTTGGGGTCGAACCACGGGTACGTCGCCATCGCGAGGATCTCTCCGGTCGACGGGTTCATCACGATGACCGTTCCGCCCTTTGCCTTGTTCTCCAGCACCGCGCTCTCCAACGCGGCCTGCGCCCGGTACTGAATCTCGCGATCGATGGTCAGATAGAGGTCGCGTCCCGGGATGGTCGGAACTCCAACCGCTGACGCTTGCGGGATGAGGCGCCCCCTGGGGTCCGCTTCCACGACCCTCTGTCCGGAGCGACCTCCGAGGAGCCGTTGATATTGGAGCTCCAGCCCGGCCAGGCCGTTCCCATCGATCCCGACGAATCCGAGCGCGTGCGAGGCCAGGGGCCCTGCGGGGTATCGGCGGCGGCTCTCGTCGAGAAACCCGATCCCCGGCAGACCGCGGCGCTGCAGCGCGGCGGCGACCTGTGGGTCGACGCCTCGGGCGATGTAGACGAAGCGACCCGGCCGCAACATCGCCGTGTGGACTCGCCCGTACGGGAGCCCCAGGTCGAGCGCGACGGCTTTGGCTTCGGAGACGGGGTTTTGAACGAGCTGCGGATCTGCAAAGACCGCCTTGGCGGGGACCGACATCGCCAGCTCCTCGCCGTTGCGGTCGAGAATGGTGCCGCGGGTGGCGGGAATGGCGATCCTTCTGAGTCGCTGAATTCGTGCGAGCTCCCGGTACTCGGAAGCGTCCTTGACTTGCAGGACCGCAAGCCGGACCACGATCCCGGTAAACGCGAGCGCCATCACCACGAGCAGCGCGACCAACCGGCCAGCGGGCGGGCGCCGCATCTTTCGGCTCCGTGCCGCCGTCGGACCCTTTCGGCTTCCATTCGTTGCCTGGCGTGTTTGGGCCGAAGGGTGCCTGGTCCTGTCGTTGGGCCGATTGGGGTGACCCGCGCGCTGTTTCGTGCCGGTGTTCGGATGCTTCGGTCTTCCTCGGGTGGTGGGCGGACGTTCCCTGGTCCCGGTGGTCATGGCCGGTCCCGGCCGTCCGGGGGAAGTGGCGAGGCAGCCGACGTCCCAATGGGACGCTCGTAGTTCGGCGGCAGGTCGACCGGAAGCGCTCGCACGTCATCCGGGAGTCGGAGCCCGAGCCGCCGTCCTTCACTGGCGATCCGCTCCGGAGACGAGAGTTCCGCGACCGTCAGCTTGAGGCGCGTGTAGCTCGCCTGGAGGTCGGCCGTTCGCTTGGTGAGCGCCCGCATCTCGAAGGACGTTTCCGAGAGGACCGCTTGCAGGCTCACGACCCCCAGGACCAAGAGGCTCACGGCCAGGACCGCGGCAGCGAAGAACGGCACCTGTCCTGGAAGCAGCCGGCGAGCGATCCACCGAAGGACCGGAAGTCTGCGCCACCGCCTGGTGGGAAGAGCAACGACGCTCACGCCGCCTCGCCTCCTCGTTCCGCGGCCCGGAGCCGGGCGCTTCTGGCACGGGGGTTTGCCGCTCGCTCGGCCTCGCGGGGGCGCATCGGCTTCGGCGTCAGGATGGAAATGCGGTCGGCCTCGCGAAGGAACCGTTTGACGATTCGGTCCTCGAGCGAGTGATACGAGATCACGACCAGCCGCCCCATCGGCTCGAGGATGCTCACCGCCTGGGGAAGGGAGGCAGTGAGCTCCTCGAGCTCACGATTGACTTCCACGCGAATCGCTTGGAACGTTCGACGGGCTGGGTGGGCGCCCTTGCGTCGCCGGGGAACCGCGCCGGCCACGATCGCGGACAGCTCCGAGGTCGAGGCGATCGGCTTGCGGCTCCGAGCGCGCACGATCGCAGAGGCGATGCGTCCGGCGAACCGCTCCTCTCCGAACTCCGAGATGAGACCGACCAGCGCCTCCTCGGAATAAGTGTTCACGACGTCCGCGGCGGTGAGGTCGTCGTCCTCCCCCATCCGCATGTCCAGCGGCCCCTCGGACCGATAGCTGAAGCCGCGTGAAGGGCGGTCCAGCTGCATCGATGAGACCCCGAGATCGAACAGCACGCCCCCAGCCTCTTCCGCGCCGGCGCTGCGGGAGGCCTCAGCCAACCGCGAGAACTTCGACTGCACGGGTTTGAAGCGATCGCCAAAGCGCCCCAGCCGCGTCGAGGCCTCCTCCAACGCGGTGGCGTCGCGGTCGAGGCCGATCACGCGCTCCACGCCAGACTCGAGCAGCGCCTCGGCGTGTCCGCCGGCGCCGGTCGTGGCATCGATCACGAGCCTCTTGTTGGCCATCAGCTCCACCACTTCGTGTACGAGGACGGGTCGATGTGCGCTATCCAAGGAGGCGCGTTGCCAACAGAGCGAGTCCCACGTACGAACCGAGGATCATCGCCATCAACCCCATGAGGAAGACGCTCTGTCGCGTCTCCGTTCCCAGTTGCGGTTTCACTCCCTTCCTCTCCTTCCGCCGTGCTTTCCGCCGTGCCTTCGTCGCTCTTGCTTCTGCTGATTAGGCGTTGCTTGGAATCAGGCGTTTGGTTGGAGCGTTCCGCTCAGGTAGGCGCCGCGGTGCGTGGCCTCGTACCGATCCCACGCGTCGCTGGCCCAGATCTCCAGGCGGTCGTACATGCCGACCACAACGGCTTCTCGAGCCAGGCCCACTTCGGACCGAAGCTTTTGCGGGATCACCAGGCGCCCCTGTCCGTCGATGTCCACACGGTCCGCGCTCGAGAAGAACATCCGCGCGTAGTGCCGAGCGTCTTGTTCCGCGAGAGGCCGGGAATGAACCTCCGTTGCGCGGCGATCCCACTCCGCACGCGGAAAGGCGTACAGGCATCCCTCTTGTCCCAATGTGAGGTACACGCCATCACCGAAGGCATCCCGGAATTTCGCGGGGAGCGCGATCCGTCCCTTCGCGTCCAGTTGGTAGCGGTGCTGGCCGAGCAGTTCAGCCACATCGGGACCCTTCTCCTCCACTGAGCCCCACGTTTATGCCACTGATACTCCACCAGGTCAAGACACCGGCGCGAGAAATAGGGAGCGCCGGGACGGCGATGAGGAGCTCGATCGAGGGCGGCGGGCGCAGCCGGTGACGGCTCTGGAGCGGAAGGACGCCCTAGAGGTAGGGCTCCCACTCCGGCTCGAGGCGTCCGAGCGACAGCCGAAGCGCGTCGGACGGCGCGAATGGATCGCGCATCAGCTTCAGACCGGCCTCGTGGGCGAGTCGGTTTTCTTTCTTGGAGTTACAGCGACGACACGCCGCCACGACGTTCTCCCATGTGTGGGTCCCGCCCTTGGACTTGGGGATCACGTGATCGACGTTCTCGGCGCTCCGGCCACAGTACTGACAGATCCAGTTGTCACGGGCGAACACGGCGCGGCGAGTGAGGGCGGCTCGTGCCCGATATGGCACGTGGACGAAATACCGCAACTTGACGACGGTTGGGGCCGGCATGCTGAACCGCTCGGAGCGAAAGACGACCCCGTCGGCGTTCACGACATCGGCCTTCTCTTTGAGGACGAGAACAACGGCCCTGCGAGCCGGAACGACTGCAAGTGGCTGTTGCGTCGCATTGAGAACGAGAGATCTGGCCACCGCTAACCGAAAGGCAGTATAGGACCGTATAACTGGGGTGAGGTCCTAAGATGAGTGCGCGAGCGTCGGAGGAACCAGTGGCCATGGAGCGCGATCCAGAGAAATGGGAAGCCTTCGCATCGTCGTTTCAACGAATCGCTCACAACGTCAACGAGGTTCTTCAGGGCAAGACGCAAGAGGTTCGGCTCGCGCTCGTCTGCTTGATCGCCGAGGGGCACCTCCTCATCGAGGACGTCCCCGGCGTCGGAAAGACGATGCTGGCGAAATCGATCGCCAGGTCCATCGATAGCTCGTTTCGCCGGATCCAGTTCACCCCCGACCTCCTCCCCACCGACGTGACGGGCGTCAACGTGTTCAACCAGGAGCGAGGAGACTTCGAGTTCAAGCCGGGGGCCATCTTCGCGAACATCGTGCTCGCTGACGAGATCAACCGGGCCAGCCCCAAGACGCAGTCCGCGCTGCTCGAATCCATGGAAGAGCGCCAGGTGACCATGGACGGGGTCACCTATCACCTCGGGATGCCCTTCATGGTCATCGCGACACAGAACCCCATCGAGCATGAGGGGACGTATCCGCTGCCTGAGGCGCAGCTCGACCGGTTCATGATCCGTCTTTCGATTGGATATCCGAGCGTCGAAGCCGAGCAGAACATCCTCAGCACTCACGGAGTCGCTTCTACGCTCGAAGACATTCACTCCGTCGCCGACGCCCAGACCATCTCCGGGATGATCCTGATGGTGCGGGACGTCTACGTCGCTCCGGCGCTCCGCCGCTACATCGTGACCCTTTCTGAGGCCACCCGGAACCACCCCGACGTCTATCTTGGAGCGAGCCCTCGTGCATCGATCATGTTGCTTCGAGCGGCCCGGGCCCTCGCCGCATCCGAGGGCCGCGACTTCGTGATCCCCGACGACGTCAAGTCGCTTCTCATCCCGGTCATGTCACACCGGCTGCTGCTCGCGCCCGACGCGCTCATGAATGGCCGAACCTCCATGTCGCTTCTGGCCGACGTCGTTCAGCAAGTACCGGTTCCGCTGCGAGACCGCGCCTAATGCCCACGGGGCGGGGCTGGGCCGCCTTTGGGACGGGCATCGGCCTGTGGGTCGCCGCACGGTTCATGGGTTCGCCCGATCTCCACATGGTCGCGGTGGGGGTGTTTGCACTCCCCTTCCTCGCCGCCGTCTTCGTTCAGTGGAACCGGCTGCGGCTGGACGTCCGCCGTGAGCTCTCGGCCACACGGGTCTTTCCCGGAACTCCGGTCACCGTGAAGCTCACCGTGACGAACCACGGCCCGGGAACCGTTCCGTTCTTGTTGCTGGAAGACGCGGTGCCGGCCGGCCTCGGTCGCCCGGCGCGATTGGTGGTGGGAGGAATCCCACCCAAGAACGACCACGTCGTCTCCTACCGGCTGATCACCGGCCATCGTGGCCGCTACACGCTGGGCCCCACCTCCATGTGGATCACCGATCCGTTCGGCTTGGCGCGGGTGAGAACCGAGATCCCATCGCCGGGTCATCTCGTCGTGTATCCGCCAGTCGAGGACGCTCCGGCAACCGAAATGGCTTCGCGAGGACCGGGGCGCGGCGAGGCGAAGGCCCGACAGCTCCACCATTCCGCGGCGGAGTTCTACACGATGCGCGAGTACATGATCGGCGACGATCTGCGGCGTATTCACTGGCCGAGCGTCGCGCGCACCGGCGATCTCATGATCCGGCAGGACGAGGCGAGCAGCCGGTCGGCAGCGACGCTTTTCATCGACAACCGGGTGTCCGCGCTCGGTGGCGTGGGGTCGCCGGGGTTCGAGCGCGTCGTATCCATTGCCGCGTCGGTGGGACGAGAGCTGGGCCGCGCCCGGTTCACCCTCCATCTCTCGTCGGTTGGCTCCCCGACCGAGCCGGTCGGCGAGGAGGCGCTCCTGGAAACACTGGCCGGGCTGGTCGCGGTCCGAGAGCGAGATCTCGGCGGAGGGCTCTCGCACCTGAAAGGGAGGGCGATCACCGATTCGAGCCTGGTTCTCTTCGCCGCGCCTCCCCCGGCACATGAGGTCGACGCGATGATTCGAACCGGTGGGCGTTTCGGCGGCAAGACCGCCGTCCTGGTGTATCCACATCATCCATCGGCCCTGCGGCCGGAGGCGGCGGCGGAGCTCGAGGGCAGGACGCAGGCGGCGATGGCGCGCTTTCGACGTGCGCGATGGCTTGTGTGCGTGGTGCGCCTCGATGAGCGACTGGCGGAAGCATGGAGCAAGAGCACGACAACAAAGCCCCGGCAGCTGGCCGGTTCGTCCTTCTAGGAGCACTTCTCCTTCTCTGCGCCTCGGCCGGCGCGGCGTTCGGAGGGGTGTTTCGCGGCGCGCTCCCGGCAGCGAAGCTCGCGGCCGTCGCGGCCGGCGCCGTCCTCCTTGCGTTCGTCCTCGAACGCCGTCACACGTTCGTGGCGACGGCCATTTCAGTGCTCGGCCTGGCCGTCGTGGCCGGCATCATCGTCTTTCCCGAGACCACCTGGTTCGGCGTCCCCACCGCGACCACGTTTCGGTCGTTCCTGGACGCCTTCGCAAGAGTCGGCTCCGTCGCCGACGCGCACGCTGCGCCGACCGCTGCGTTCGACCCGCTTCTCCTGGCAGCGGTGACCGCGGCGTGGACGGCCACGTACTCGGCCCACGTCCTCGCCGTTCGGGCTCGAAGCCCCTTTCTCGCGCTGCTCCCTCCAGGAACCCTCATGGCATTCACAAGCTTGGTCGTGCCCGGAGGGCCGCGCCGGTTCTACGTCGGCGTCTTCCTGCTTGCTGCGTTCGGGGTCCTGTATGGCGATGGGCTTCGACGCATTTCCCAGTGGGGGCCCCTTACCGTCTGGCACGGGAGCGGCCGGCGGAGGGCGCGCGTGGCGAGCACCCGAGGGGCTCGCCGCCTGGCGCTGGTGTGCCTCGCCGTCGCGTTCTTCATTCCCGGGATTCTTCCGGGGTTTCGTTCACAGGGGCTCGTCGACGTCCACGCCAAGACCCAGAGAACGCTCGTGGGGATCGATCCCATCGTCGACATCCGCCCGACGCTGGCGCGGAATCCCGCGACCGAGCTGTTCACCGTTCGGAGCGACCGGCCGGCCTACTGGCGTTCCCTCTCGCTGGACAGATTCGACGGGCGGCGCTGGAGCTCCTCGGATCCGGAAGCGAAGTCGGCGATCGAGGTCCGGGACGGCGTCGTGCCCAATGGCACCAGGGCCGCGGGAACGGTGGTCGTTCGCCAGCAGATTCGCCTGGACAAGTTGAACGAGCTGTGGCTGCCGGCGGCCTTCGATCCACTCGCCATCGCCGCGCCGGGCAAGCGCATTCGGTTCGATCCGACGTCGGGTGCACTCGTGGCGCCCGACGGGACCCGGCCGGGATTCACCTACGACGTGACCTCTCGGGAGCCCGTGCCTTCGCCCGACGCGCTGGACAGCCTGCCGCTCGCCAGCGACGCCACGTCGGCGCCGTTCAAGGTGCTGCCAGCGAACACGCCGGAGGGGATCTACGCGATCGCCCGAAAGCTCACGGCCGGCTTCGATACGCCCTATCGAAAAGTGCTCGCGATTCAGTCGTACCTCCGTACGTTTCGCTACGACGAGCACGCGGCGCCGGGTCACGGCCTCAACGACATCCTCTACTTCCTCAATACGTCGCGTGCCGGTTACTGCGAGCAGTTCGCCGGAACCATGGCCGTGCTCCTTCGGGCACTCGGCATCCCGGCGCGTCCGGTCATCGGGTTCACCCCCGGGACCTTTGACGCCACGGCCGACGTGTACCGCGTCAGCACCAAGCATCTGCACGCATGGGTCGAGGTCCGTTTCCCCGGCGTCGGTTGGCTCCCGTTCGAGCCCACCCCGACCCGGAGCAACCCGGTAGCCACCTACACCGCCCCGGAACCGTCGTTCCGTCGATCGGACGGCCGAGCTGCTCCGCGGACGTGCGTGGTGTCGCCAACAGGAATTCGCTTCGCGGTTGAGCTGGGCCCCGGCGTCTGTCCGGCAAAGCGAGCAAAGGCTCGATCCGGTTCGAGCCAGCGGCCGAAGCGCCGGGTCACCAAAGACCCCGACACCGGGGCCGGCCAGCCCGGGGTGAGGGATCGCCGGGCGTCGTCTCCGTCCAGATGGCCGGGCGTCATCTTGATCGTTGCGATGGGCTTGGCCGCGCTGCTCGCCGTGGCGGTTCCCCTGACCAAGGCCCTGAGGAGGGTGCTCCGGATGCGCCGCGCTCGAACCCCACGAGAGCGGGTGGTCGCCGCGTATTCATTGATGACGGCACGAGCCGCCGATCTCGGCGTCGGACCGAAGGAGCAGGAGACCGTCCACGAATACGCCGGGCGGCTGAAGGCCACCGTTCCGTTTTCGAACGGTCACCTCGATCGCCTCGCGCAGCTCGTGGCGACCGCGGCCTACGGGTCGTCCGGGGTTGGGGGTACCTCAGCGGAGGAGGCCGCGGTCCTCGCTCGCCGGGTCACCAAAGAGATCGCGGCCTCGCGAGATCTGTCCACCAGACTGTTCGGATTTTTCCGTCTGCGGGACGGCAGCTCCGTTTAGCGTTTCTCGGCTGGGTCAGATTCCCATGCGAGCCTCGCGGCTCGCGTCCCGGAGCGCCCGAAGGAACTGGTCGCGGTCCCTCCTGAATTCCGTCACCTCGTCCGAGACCTGGCGCGCGACCTCATCGATCGCCACGAAAAAGGCCATCTGCCCCTCCCGCAGGGCGTCGAGGACCTCTGACTCCCGCCGGACCACCCGGAAAATCGACTTGCCGTCCGTGACCAGCTTGACCTCCGCGAGGTGGTTGTCGAGTCCCGCGGTCTTGTTGAGGTACTCCCAGGCCCGTCGGACCCGCTGCAGCGACATTCCGCTGTCCAGAAGGGACTTGACGACGCGCAGGGCTACCAGATCGCGGAACGAATACATCCGCGGAACGCCGGGGCGGCCTCTGGTCTGTTGGATCGTCGGGCGGACCAAGCCGATCTGATCCCAGTACCGGAGCTGACGCGGTGTGCAACCAGTGAAACGAGATGCCTGATGAGCGGTGAATCCCTCCAACGTCGCTCCCTCGAACTCGAGCCTTGATGGGCCGGGCCGCCTCATCGAGAGGCCGCGCCGGAGGGGGAAGGCGAGGTTGAGTTTTAGTTCAGTGAAGGTCGATGTTGCAACACGACGCGATAAGCAGCGCGAATGAAGACGAAGAGTGTCGAAAAGTGATGTGGCGTTCGTTCTTGTCAGTTTTCATTTGGTGGTTTGCTTTGCGGCGGACCTTGCCGAAGGTCGGATGAGCTAACCCTGCCCTCTCCGCCGGCGAAGCCGCTCGGCGAGCCGGGCGAGAGCCGCGGTGATCGAGAAGTGCCCTCCTCGTTCTCCATGGGCGCGGAGCTGCTCCCTCCCCATTTTCTTGAGGTAGCCGTAGATCAGAAGGCCCGCCGAGAGCATGACCGCGAATCCGACGATGGCGAAGACGATGCTCCAGGCGAAGAACAGCAACAG
>DASVPT010000095.1:0-1985 GCA_036389535.1 Actinomycetota bacterium | reverse complement strand
ACCTCAGGTGAGTCGGTCTCGAGGATTCCGGCCTGCGCCTTCACGATTTCGCCGAGGGCCCAGAATGTGATGCCCTCGCCGTACGAGAGACACCTTCCCTGCCGCCAGTTGTAGAACTCGGACAGGCTGTCGACGTGGTTGCGGAACTCGCCCACGAGGCGCGACTTCCCGACCCCGGGTTCGCCGACGATGGTGACGAGCTGCAGCGACCGATCCCGGAGCGAGCGCTGGAACGTCTGCTTCAGCAGCGAGAGGTCGTCATCCCGGCCGATGAACGGAGTCGGCGCCTGGACCTCCGCCTCGATCCCGAGCCGCTTTCGGCCGATTGGTTGCCAGATCGGGATCGGAGCGGCCTTGCCCTTGACCTCGACTGGATCCAGCTGCTCGTAGGCGAACACGTTGCTGGTCATTCGATAGGTGAGCTCGCCGACCACCGTCGCTCCGATCGGGGCCGACGACTGAAGCCGTGCGGCGGTGTTCACGACGTCACCCGTGACGATTCCCTCGCCGGCCTCGGGGCGAGCGCCCAACGAGACGACGGCCTCGCCGGTGTTGATCCCGATCCGCACGGCCAAATTGAGCTGCGAATGTTCGGCGTTCAGTTCAGGGATGGCGTCGAGCACCTTGAGCGCGGCGAGGACGGCTCGCTCCGCGTCGTCCTCGTGGGCCACCGGCGCTCCGAAGACGGCCATGACCGCGTCGCCGATGAACTTTTCAACGGTTCCTCCGGCGCGCTCGATCTCTCTTCGGACACGTTCGTGATACGGCCGGAGGGTGGCCCGAACGTCCTCAGGGTCGGCGTTATCGGATGAAGCGGTAAACCCGACCAGGTCGCAGAAGAGAACGGAAACGATCTTGCGCTCTTCGGCCGGTGCCGTCGCGGTAGCGCCAAGCGGTGACCCGCAGAACCCGCAGAACGCGAAGCCTTCCGGGTTCTCCTTCCCGCAGTTCGCGCACGTCAGCATGGGATAAGTCTATGGGTGGCGGCTGGAGCTCAGGGGTATTCGCCGCCCGGCGAACCACTAGCTAGGTCAAACGAGTCGGGCGGCAGCGAACGCCAGACCGCCTACCGCCAGAACGGCGGTAACCACTGCAGTCCAAAGGGTGAGCATGAAGGTCCGGGTCTGGTGGAGAAGCTCTCCACGGAACGCCGCCATGAGCTTGTGTTCCAGCGCCTCGTGCTCGAGCTTGAAGTCGGCTCGGAGCGCCTCGTGCTCGCGCTGGTTTTCGGACCTGAACTGCTCCAGGTCCCGCTTCATCAGCACGCTCAGGTGATCCAGATCACGCTTCGTGGCGACATCGGCCCAACCTACCGGAGGAAGGTGCTCCATCAAGACAGCGGCCTCCTGTGGGCCGAGGACTTCTTCCAACCGCGCGTGGAGCTGATGACGAGACCGTTCATCAATCGCCATTTTGCTTCTCCTTCCCTCAAAGAGCAACGAGAGGGAGGTGTCGAACGCTAGCAGCGGCCGCCGACACGGTAGTGTTCTCGCCACTACCGGCACAAGGGGGGACACCATGCCGATGTATCTCACGCGGTTCAGCTACACGCCCGAAGCCTGGGCTCGTCTTGCCAAGAATCCCGAGGATCGGCGGATCGCCGGCCAGCAGTTCATCGAGTCCGTCGGCGGAAAGCTCCATGGTCTCTGGTACGCGTTCGGCGAGTGGGACGCGTACGGGCTGTGGGAGGCTCCGGACAACGTCTCGATGGCCGCCGTCGCGGTCGCCATCGGGTCTGGCGGAGCACTCTCAAAGCACGAGACCACGGTCCTGCTCACGGTCGAAGAGGCCATGGAAGCGATGGGCCGAGTCGATGCCGTGGGTTACCGGGTACCCGGCAGCTAGACGTTCTGCAGGAACCCCAGAACCCGTTCTTTGAGGAGCGCCGCGGCGCTCTCGTCGTACGTGGGCAGGGTCGGGTCGGCGAAGTAGTGCTGCGAGCCCGGATAGAGGAACAGCTCCGCCCGGTCCGCCGACTGCACAAG
>DASVPT010000094.1:0-8358 GCA_036389535.1 Actinomycetota bacterium | reverse complement strand
ATCACCAAGGGGATCATGGACCGATTCAGGTCGCTTCCGATGGCCCGGTCGGCCGTCCTGTTCGGGCGCACCGCCAGCGACGTGGTCTACAACTCCACGTCGATCCTGGTCATGTCCATCGCCGGGTTGGTCGTCGGATGGCGGATCCGGACGGACGTGCTGCACGCCGTCGGCGGGTACTTGCTGCTTCTCCTCTTCGCCTACGCGATCTCGTGGATCATGGCCTACGTTGGGCTCAAGGTGGCCAGTCTCGAGGTCTTCCAAAACGCCTCGTTCATGGTGATCATGCCGCTGACGTTCATCGCGAACACCTTCGTCCGGAGCGATTCCCTGCCTGGTCCCCTGCAGACGTTCGCCGAATGGAATCCGGTGTCAGCCGTGGCTCAGGGCGTGCGCGACGCCTTCGGAAACACGGGTTCAATACCGCGATCGAACGCCTGGTCGCTCCAGCATCCGGTGCTCTACACCCTGATCGCGGTGGCGGTGATCCTGGCTGTCTTCGTTCCGCTGTCGGTGCGGCAATACAGGCTGGCAGCGGCGCGGACGCAGAACCGATAGGACCTGGGACCGGGGAGTTTTCTCACCAGAACAGCGAGTCCCACTGGTTCGCCACCGCGTTGAGCGCGTGCAACAGGGCCTCGTGCGGCCCGGCGTTCACCCGGAGAACCGCATCCGGAACGCGGATGGTCTGATTCGTCCCGTCGGGGAGACGAACGATCCGCTGCGCCGTGGAGAGGAAGATCTGCGCGGTTGATTCGGCCGGTTCGTCGGAGTCCGGATCGTCGACGAAGAGCTTGAAGCACGGCGTGAACTCGCTGGCGAGATCGACGAAGACCCAACCGAGCTCCTTGCCCCGTCCGTTCTTGAAGTGAACCTTCCCGCGGTCGCCTTCGTCGTCGATCGATGCCGTGGTCCCCGCTGTCTCGGCCCAGCCCTTCGCCTGTGGCAGGACCACGTGCTGCCAGATCTGCTGGACGGTCGGATTCGAGCCGTCGAGCACGAACCGGATCTTGGTGATTCGATCGTTCTCCAGCGCCGGCTGGAGGAAGTTCCGAAACCCTTCGGGATATGACAGCCCGCCAAGTGGAACTTTGAACCAGTACATGGTCCCGCCGCCGCGCTCGGCGAAGGTTCGCCCGTCGCGGGCCACGGCCTCCCACGGCCGGATGATCTGGATGTCCTCTGCGGGCACGCGTTTCAGCTCTCGCGCCACATCCTGCGAGACCGGCGCGTCGCCCGCCCGGGCTCCGCGCTCTTTCTTCGCGGGTCCATCGGGTTCGGTGACGCGTTCACCTCGGAGCTGCCGCATGGGGCGCGAGTGATTCGCGTTGTACGGCTGGAAGATCTCCAGCGGGGGATCGCCGGGCTTCACGC
The DNA here is from genome assembly GCA_036389535.1 of Actinomycetota bacterium. Taxonomy (GTDB): domain Bacteria; phylum Actinomycetota; class UBA4738; order UBA4738; family UBA4738; genus JALYGK01. Next base: position 6,984 of record DASVPT010000094.1, on the reverse strand, counting down.
GATACATCCCGTGACGCTTCCACGCGATGCGGCTCTTGCCGATCCAGCTGAACGCGTCGCGGTAGACGGCTCCGGTCACCGCGACGTGCCCACCGTCGACCAGGCTCATCGTTCGCGCCGCCCAGTCCACATGCGCTCCGAAGACATCAGCGCGGTGCTCGCCGGTCCGCTCGATCCTCACCTCGCCGACGTCGAGCCCGATCCGCACCTTCAGATGTGGGTGGCGGTGGAGCTCCTCCTGAATCTCCATGGCCCGTTCGACCGCGACCGAGGGAGCGTTGAACAGCGCGATGACGCCGTCGCCGGTCCACTTGAGGATCTCCCCGCCGCCGTCCCGGGTCACGACGTCGGTCAAGAGCGCGTCGTGCTCCCTCCTGAGCTGCTGGAACGTCTGCTCGTCGGCCTTTTTCGTCAGCGCGCGCTTGAGGGCCGTCGAGCCCTGCATGTCCTCGAACATCACCACTGCGAGGACAGTCTCTTCGCTCGCTGATTTCGTCATGCCGCGCTCCACGTCGCCCCCCCGAGCGTTCCAGGAGAGATCATGGCCCGCACCCGCATCGGACACAACAGTAAGGAGGGCGGCTTTCAGGTCACCTCGTCGAGGCGGCGCCGAAGAAAGGCTCGCTCGACGTCGTTCTTCGTCAGATCCAGCGCCTGCCGATAGGCGGTCGCCGCTTCGGGGATCCGGCCCAAGCGTCGAAGGAGGTCGGCGCGGGCGGCATGAAACAGGTGATAGTCGTCCAGTCGTTCGCGCAAACCTTCCATCGAGGACAGGCCGCGTTCGGGTCCCTCCGCCATGGCGACCGCGACCGCTCGATTGAGTTCGATCACGGGTGTTGGACGGATCCGAAGGAGCTCGTCGTAGAGTTCGACGATCCGCGGCCAGTTCGCCTCCTCCGCTCGTTGGGCCAGAGCGTGAACCGCCGCGATCGCGGCTTGAAGCTGATACGGGCCCGGTCTGCCCAGCGCTTCCGCCCGACGGAGAAGCAGGGACGCTTCCTCGATCTCCTGGCGGTCCCACCTGGAGCGTTCCTGATCCTCCAGCAGAACGAGGTCGCCGGATGGCGTTGATCTGGTCTCCCGACGCGAGTCGTGAAAGAGCATGAGGGCGAGCAGGCCGAGGACCTCTGGTTCGTCGGCCATGAGCGAAGCCAGAACGCGGGAGAGCCGAATCGCCTCGGCGCTCAGCTCCCTCCGGACCAGCGTGTCTCCGCCGGTCGCAGCGTAGCCCTCGTTGAAAACGAGATAGAGGACGGCGAGGACCGCCTGCAGCCGGTCGGCAATCAGGGCGCGCGGCGGGACGCGGTAGGGGATTCCGGCCGCTTTGATCTTTCGTTTCGCGCGAACCAGACGCTGCGCCATCGTCGGCTCCGGAACCAGGAAGGCCCGGGCGATCTCGTCGGTGGTGAGACCTCCGAGCGTCCGAAGGGTCAGGGCCACGCGAGCCTCCAGAGCGATGGCCGGATGGCAGCACGTGAAGATGAGGCTCAACCGGTCGTCGGGAATGGTCGTATCCATGGAAGGATCGCGCGTGGCGTTCGCTACTTCGGTCTCCGCGCGGGTCAGACGAGCGAGCGCCTCCTTCTTGCGTTCGAGCGTGGCCTCTCTTCGGATGCGGTCGATACCCCAGTTCCTCGCCGTCGTGGTGATCCACGCTCCGGGATTTCTGGGGAGTCCATCGCGCGGCCAGCGTTCGACCGCCACCGCGAACGCCTCTTGAACCGCCTCCTCGGCGAGGTCGAAATCGCCGAACACGCGAATGAGGGTCGCGACCGCCTGCCCCGACTCCTCGCGGAACAGGCGGTCGACGACCTCAGCCCCGGGCGCTAGTGGGCTCTTGGCCCCACCGCCACCGGCCGAACCTCGATGGTCCCGAAGGGCGCGCTCGGGACCTTCGCCGCCAACTCGATCGCCTCGTCCAGGTTCTGGCATTCGACGATGTAGAAGCCTCCCAGCTGCTCCTTCGTTTCGACGAAGGGCCCGTCCGTCACCATCAGTTCGCCGCCGGGCCCACCCTCGATCCGCACGCTGGTGGCCGTGGTGCTGGGCTCCAGCTCCTCGCCGGCCACGAACGCCTTGCGCTTCTCGAGCTCCTCGCCGAACTTTCCATACGCTTCGTACATCATCTGCGTCGCCTCTGGCGGCGCCGCTTCCCGGGCCTTCTCATCGCCGTAGATCAGCAGCGCGTACTTCATCCAGGCTCCTTTCGTCTGGAGCGGCCCTGTGCCGCCTTCGTCCTAACGACGAACGGGACCGCCCGAAATCGACACCGAGGGAGCGTTCAGAATTTCATGACTTCCAGCGGCACCGCCCGGGTGCGGCCGAGCCTGAAGCTCGGCGGGAAGTAATCAAGAACCTGCTCCGCCGTCTCGCCCTGGACGATCATGTAGTACGCGTGCTCGCCCGCCGGGCACGTGCACATGAAGTCCTTGCCCTCGAGCTCGGGAGGGATCTTTCCGATGTCGGCTTCCATCGCCTCGCATTCCTCTGGAGCGTGGGTGTTGAGAACGATGTAACGGCCCATGACGCCTCCCATCGCGAGAATTGCACAGCGTTCTGTGCGAGACAAGGCTCGGCGTGCGCCGTCACGACGACCTTCCCGGCCCGATGACAGACGCCAACTCCGTTCGCGAATTCGCTTCGAGCTTCCGCATCAAGCTGGCGACGTGGGTCTCGACGGTTCGCCTCGACAAGAACAGCCGTGTGGCGATTTCGACGTTCCCGAGCCCCGTTCCGAGCAGGCGCAGGACATCCATCTCGCGACTGGTCACGCCGAGCTTTCGGAGCTCGGCCGGAACGGTCGAGTCGCCGCGTCCCTTTCGTGGAACCGGAGCCCCCATGCTCCGCAACACGGCTTTGCATGCTGAGGCAAGCCTCTCGTGGCCCACATCTTCGAAAAACCCCAGGCTTTCGCGAATCAGTGGGGCGCCGCCCGGAATCGTGCCGGCAATCAGCCGGCGCGCGACGTGCCTCCACCACGGAAAATGCTGCAGCATTTCATCGGCGCGTTTGAAGCGTTTGTCATCATTGACGGCGAGCGCAGCAGCGAGGAGTCCGGCGGCCAACGCGTTCGCTGAAGGGAACCGCACCACAGGCTCGCCGGCGACCGCCGCGAGCACCACGCCGGTCGCCCGTGCCACGTCGTCTGATTCGAGCTCGTCCGAGATCCGCCGTGCCTTCTCGTGATCCTCGGTTCGGAGCGCGAGCAGCAGGTGGGCGCGGCCGATCGGCGTGCGGTCCTCGAGGTCACGTCCTGCTTCCTCCTCGTTCGGCAGGAGCACCCGCCGTTCAGCGTCGGCCGCAAAAGCATTCTTGAGCATCGGAAGGCCGTACCGCTGCGCCGTTTCGATGGCGGCTCTGGCCGCCGTCGCCGCATCCTCCAGGGCGAACCGGTCAACGGAGGCCCGCGCGATCAGGATCTCTGCCCGTACTTGGGCCGAAACCACGCCGGCTCCAGTGGCCAGCGCGCGTGCGGACTCGAGGTTCGCGAGATCTCCATAGACCGCCGCCTGGACCTCTCCCAGACCGACCAAGGCGGGGATGCGATGAACCACATCAGCTCCGGCGGCATCGCGTGCCCGTTCGAGAGCCTCAATGGCGCCGCGCCCGTCCCCGGCCAAGAACGCCGCGTTGCCTTGCACGCCGAACGCCCCGACTCGAACATCGCGTAAGTCGAGGGATTCCCCACGCCGCCCGGCGACGGTGGCGAGCTTTCGGGCGCCGGTCACATCGCGACGTTCCAGGGCGAGCTCGGCCTCGAAGACACCGACTCGCGCACGCAACCGATCATCCCCGGTTTCCTCCGCGACCTGACGAGCCCGCGACAGGTGCTCCTCTGCAGCCCGATCTCCTGCCGATGCCAGCCCTCGCGCAAGTCGCAGGTGAAGGTAGCCGAGCCCGAGCACGGCAAAGCCCATGTGTGAGGTGGACTTCTCTTCGACGAAAGCCAACGCATCGGAAGCGATCTGCTTCAGGCGCTCGGCCTTGCCGGACGCCGAAAGCACCTCGACCAGTTGTCTGTCGACGCCGATTCGGTGCCATCGATCTGTGGCGATGAGCACCCGCGCCCGCTCGAGCATGACTTCAGCGGACTCGAGCGCCCCCCGAACGAGAGCACGCTGAGCTGATTCCTGAAGGAGGCGGGCTGCCGCGGCAGGTTCTCCTGCGACTTCACGGAGATCCGCGACCCGCTCGCACCATGCTCCGGGCAATCCGGGGAAGGTCTCCTCGATGGCGCCCGCGGCCAGTGCCGACAGCTGGGCACGCTCAGGCGGCAGGAGCTCGCCGAGGATCGCATCACGAACGAGCGCGTGTCGAAAGCCGAAGGGCAACGTCAGGCCGGGAGCGGGGTCGGTCCAGACCAGGTTCTGTCGGACGGACGCACGCAACCCGGCGAGAACCTCCTCACGGCTGAGCCCGGTGATCGCGGGCAGCAGGGACCATTCGAACCGCCGACCGATCACGGCCGCAGCCGACAGCACCTTGCGCGACCTCTCATCCATGCTCGCGAGCCTCTCGCGAACGAGCTCGCGGTACGTGTGGGGGAGGGAGGCCTGGGCCCGTTCGTCGCCGCCCGAGGCGACGTACGCGATGAGCATCTCCTCGGCCACGAATGGAACCCCTTCGGACCGCTCCCACATGGTCTCGACGAAGGTGGCCGACAGGGTCTCCCTGCCGAGCACGTGGCGGGCCATGGCGTCGATCTCGTCGCGAGTCAGCCGGTTGAGCGCAATTCGATGCGCCGCCCGCCGCGCGGCTAGCGCTTCGACGAGATCCAGGGCCGGCCCCGGATCGTCGCGCAGCGTGAGCACACACAGCAAGGGGGTCGCGCCCACACGATCGGCCAGGTAGTCGATGAGAGCGAGCGAGTCGGCGTCCGCCCACTGCAGATCCTCCAGTACGAGCAGGGCGCACCCGGCGCTTCGAGCCAGTGAGTCCAGGGTCCGCGCCGCGGCGTCCCGAACGATCGGTGCGGAGGACTCTGTCGTTCGTGGACCGGTCTGTTCGAGGATCCGGCGGAGGGATGGCCTGACGGCGGCGATCTCAGGGTCCCTCTCAACGCCGGGGAGACGAAGTCCCGCTACGAGCGCCTCACCCAGAGCCAGGTACGGGACGGGGGACGAGCTCGGCGCAGACCGGCCGCGCAACACGAGCACGTCGGGATCGACCGTTTGGATCTCGTTCGCGAGTCGCGACTTGCCGATCCCGGGCTCTCCGACCAGCGCGACGATCCCCCCTTGTCCGGCGCGCGCCTCAGCAAGAAGGTTGCGAAGAAGACCGAGCTCGGCGTCCCGGCCGACGATGGGAGACAGGACGTATCCCGAGCCTGGGGGGCTCATTCACGGACTCTAACCCAGCCGCTCCGCCCTCTTAACTCCGTAGCCCTCACGGATGTGGCCGGGCGGTCGGCGCCGGACGATATGCCCGTCCCTACAGAGGAAGGAGGCGTCATGCACGCCAAGCAAGAGGATCTCTCGGTCGTCGCCGAGATGCCCGGTGTGTTCGTGAGCCGGCAGGCACAGTGGGGAGGCTTCACGTCGGCGATCGAATCGCTCGAGGCCGCACACGACTTCACCAAGGAGTTCGCGGACCTCCCGACCGGCCGGTGCGAGTCCGACCACTGGGGATACGTGATCCAAGGAAAGATGCGAATCAAGTACGCCGACCGCGAGGAAGTCATTCAGGCCGGCGAGATCTACTACATGGCCCCGGGACACATCCCCGTCGTCGAGGAGCCGGGCGTGGTCGTGGAGTTCAGCCCGACCGAGGAGTACGCGCGGACTTTGAAGGCGGTCGATTAGGCCCTGCACGCGGTTTACCACGGCAAGGAGCGAAGGCGGCCTTCGGGCCGCCTTCGTCGATTTTGGCCGCACTCTCTAAAAGAGAAAAGAGAGGCGGAGGCGGACGGGAATCGAACCCGCCTAGCGCGGTCAAGCGCTACACCGGTTTTGAAGACCGGGGGGCCCACCAGGCGCCCTGACGCCTCCGGAATGAGGATATAAAGGAGCGCCTGATGACCGTCCGACTCCGCGAAGTCGTCTTCGATGCCAACGACCCGGTTCGGCTCGGGCGGTTCTGGGCGGACGCACTCGGATGGGAGTACGCCGAGCACGACGAGTACACCACCGCCAGCGGCGGCGAGGGCACGGTTCGCCGACTCGAGTTCTCGAAAGCACCGAAACCGAAGACATCCAAGAACTGGATGCACTTCGATCTGTCCAGCACGTCGGGCGAGCATCAACGCGCCACGGTGGAACGCCTGATCGATCTCGGCGCCCGTCACATCGATATCGGTCAGGGCGCCGATGCAGCTCATTTCGTTCTGGCCGACCCGGAGGGGAACGAGTTCTGTGTCCTCGAGCCGGGCAACAGCTTCGTCGACTACGGCGGATTGCTGGGGTCGCTGACATGCGACGGATCGCCAGCCGTGGGCCGCTTCTGGAGCGAAGCGCTCGGCTGGCCGCTCGTGTGGGACCAGGATAACGAGACGGCGATCCGCGCGCCGGACGGCACGGGGCAGTTCATCACGTTCGGGGGTCCTCGAGAACCGAAGCAGGGGAAGAACAGATTGCATCTGGACGTCGCGCCACCGGCTGACGGCGATCAGGAGGCTGAGGTCCGAAGGCTCGAACTCCTCGGCGCGCGGCGAATCGACATCGGGCAGGGCAACGTTCCATGGGTCGTGATGGCCGACCCCGACGACAACGAGTTCTGCGTCCTCACACCCCGTTAGAACTCGAGAGGTAGCCTTCCAGTGATCAGTCGGACGGCGCGAACGACGGGAGGTTGAGCATGTTGGGGAGGACAAGACCTCTGTTTCTGGTGCTGGTCCCGCTCCTCGGCTGGTGTTCAGCGACGCGGGGATCTCTTCTTGCGCCACTCCCGGGGGTTCTGATCCGGATCGTCTCGCGCCTCGTAAAGCGCGGAGTCGGCGCGACCCACAAGGTCTTCGATGTCGTCGTGCTCCTTCAGTTCAGCCAATCC
>DASVPT010000093.1:0-6590 GCA_036389535.1 Actinomycetota bacterium | reverse complement strand
CGAACCAGGTCCAGGCCCGCGACGAATTCGGTGACGGGGTGCTCCACCTGGAGCCGCGTGTTCATCTCGATGAAATAGAAACGCGCGTCCTCGTCGACCAGGAACTCGATGGTGCCCGCGTTCGTGTAGTTCGCGGCCCGGGCGATGGCCAGCGCCGCCTCCCCGATCCGCGTTCGCAGCGTTTCGTCGACGATGGGAGACGGGCTTTCCTCAACCAGCTTCTGGTGTCGCCGCTGGAGCGTGCAGTCGCGCTCTCCGAGGAAGGAATAGTGGCCGTAGCCGTCGGCGAGAACCTGCGCCTCGACGTGGTGCGCCCGTTCGATGTATCGCTCCAGGTAGACCTCGGGCCGGCCGAAGTACGCGCCCGCCTCGCGCGCGGACCCTTCCACCGCGGACTGCAGTTCGTCCTCGCTCGCCACCCGGCGCATTCCCTTGCCGCCCCCGCCGAACGCCGCCTTCACCAGCATGGGGAAACCGATCCGGCCGGCCTGGGCCACGGCCTCGGCCGCGGTGACCGGCTCGGTGGTCCCGGGAACGAGTGGAGCGCCCGCGCTCTCGGCGGCCCGGCGCGCGGCGACCTTGTCGCCCATCATCACCATCGATTCGGGCGAGGGCCCGATGAAGGTCATTCCGGCCTCGGCGACCCGCCGGGCGAAGTCGGCGTTTTCGGACAGGAACCCGTAGCCGGGGTGAACCGCGGTGGCGCCGCTCTTTTGGGCCGCCTCCAGGATCCGGCCGACGTTGAGATACGACTCCACGGGGGACGGGGGTCCAATGTGAAACGCTTCGTCCGCCATTTCGACGTGCAGCGCCTCGCGGTCGGCGTCGGAATACACCGCGACGGTGGGAATGCCCATCTCGCGGCAGGTCCGAATGACGCGCACGGCGATCTCGCCGCGGTTTGCAATAAGGATGCGGGGTTCAGTCACGCGAAGCTCTCGAAGGAGGCCGGATGCTGAGCGAGCATAGCGTCGTCGAAGCGGCCAGAGCTGCCGGGATCGTCGCGCCGGCCCACTACGTGAAGGTCACCGGGTCGACGAATACCGACTTGCTGGCGCTTGCCCGCGAGGGCGCGCCGGAGTGGACGCTCGTCGTGGCCGGCGAACAGCGTTCCGGGAGGGGCCGGCTCGGGCGGACCTGGTCCTCGCTGGAAGGCCGGTCCCTGCTCGCCTCGATCCTGCTCCGGCCGGAGCTTTCCCCGTCGGATGCGCCGCTTCTGTCGCTGCTGGTGGCTGTTTGCATGGTGCGCGCCATTCGATCCACGAACGGCGTGGACGTCACCTGTAAGTGGCCGAACGATCTGGTCGTGGGGGAGCGCAAGCTCGGTGGCATCCTCACCGAGGCGAGCGTCGACTCCGAACGGCTTTCGTTCGTGGTCGTCGGAACCGGTGTCAACGTGGCCGAGGAGCCGAACGACTTCCCCCCCGAGCTCCGGCCCACCGCGACAAGCATCCTCATGGAGGGCGGAAGGGTCTATGGAATCGCCCTTCTTCGGGAGTACCTCCGTGAGCTCCGCCATCTGTACTCGCCCACGGGCGAAAACCTGCGGAGCACCGTGCTGGCCGAATACCGATCCGTCTGCAGCACCATCGGGCAAAAGGTGACCGCGCGAACTCTCGCCGGCGGCGAAACTCGTGGCCGGGCCGTCGGCATCAGCGAATCGGGCGAGCTTCTGGTGAGGTCCGGTTCGACGGTCGAGGCCGTCGGATTCGGAGAGGTCCTGCACCTCCGGTAAGCTTCGGCACATGCCGTTTCCAAGACGACTGCTGGGCGAGGGCGAAGACCTCGTGTTCGATCTTCGTCCTCACTGGATCGCGCTACTTCTCCCGGTGGCGGAGGCCATCCTGATCGTGGGCGCTTTCCTCGCGGCGCTCGTCTACACGCCGGACTCATGGCCGTCCTGGGTGAGGTGGGTGGAGATCGCCGTCGCGGTTGTGCTTTTCCTGGTCGGCCCCGTCCCACCATTCGTGGCGTGGGCGACGTCGCACTTCGTCGTGACCACCGACCGCGTGATCCATCGATCCGGATGGATCGCCAAGCACTCGATGGAGATCCCGGTGGAACGGATCAGCGACGTGAAGTTCAACCAGTCGGTGTTCGAGCGGATGATCGGCGCCGGCGACATCATCCTCGAGTCGGCGGGGGAGTTCGGGCAGGAGACCTTCGGAGACATCCGCAACCCCGAGCTCGTCCAAAAGAGGATCTACGAGATGGCGGAGGCGAACCAGCAAGAGATGGTGCCGCACGCCGCCCAGGCGTCCGTGGCGGATGAGCTCAGCAAGCTCGACCGGCTTCGTGACGACGGCGTGATCTCCAGCGAGGAGTTCGAGGCACAGAAGGCCCGGCTGCTCGGTCGTCAGTAGGAGATTGACCGAACCGCCCGTCCGGTGGCCCTCGCTGGAGCACCCGCTTCGCCTCGAGGAATTCCGAACCGCGCTTCGCGACGGGACGCCGGTGGTCGCCCGGCCGGTGCGGCCGGATGACCGTCAGCTGATCAGAGAGGCTTTCGAGCGACTCTCACCGGAGTCTCGGTACTTCCGGTTCATGACGCCGATCTCGACGTTGACCGACGCACAGCTCGAATATCTCTGCGACCTCGACTTCATCGACCATGTCGCCTGGGTGGCGGTCCGGGAGGACCGCCCCGCCGAGGGCCTGGGCGTGGCGCGATACGTTCGGGTGGAGGAAGAACCGGGTGTCGCCGAGGCCGCGGTCGCGGTGATCGACGAGTACCACGGACTCGGCCTCGGGACTCTCCTGCTGGCGCTGCTGGCGGCGGTGGCCCGGTCCGCCGGAATTTCGGCGTTTCGTGCGTACGTCCTACGCGACAACGCTCGCATGCGCAGCGTTCTCGAACAGCTCGGCGCGAGGACGACGTCGGACTCGCCCGGCGTCCTTCGCATGGATGTGGCCCTTGATCCCGATGGCCTCCCCGACTCCGTCCCCGCAAAGGTGCTGAAGGCCGCGGCCGCTCGCATGGTTGGTCCGGTCAGGGGTCCATCGCTCCCTCACGATGCCAACCCGGGACCGACATAGACTTTGGGCGTGCCACAGGAGCGCGGATCACTCGAGGAAGCCGCCGCTCGAGCCAAGAGCGGCGGACCGGAGAAGTACCACCAGAAGCTCGCGGAGCAGGGGAAGCTGTTCGTCCGCGAACGACTGCGACTGCTTCTGGACGACGAAGCCTCCTTCGCCGAAGACGGCCTTCTGACCAGCGCGCTCCAGGACGGCCTGGCCGCGGACGGAGTGGTGACCGGCGTCGGCTTGGTGGGGGGCCGCCCGGTGGCGGTCATGGCGAACGATCCGACGGTGAAGGCGGGGTCGTGGGGCCCGCCAACCGTGGAGAAGATCATTCGCATCATCGAAGTGGCACGGCGCCGGGCCATCCCCATCGTCTATCTGGTGGACTCCGCAGGAGCCCGGATCACGGACCAGGTGCAGATGTTTCCCGGCCGCCGGGGCGCCGGCAAGATCTTCTACAACCAGGTTCAGGCGTCCGGGCGAATCCCGCAGGTCTGCTGCTTGCACGGACCGAGCGCGGCCGGCGGCGCCTACATCCCCGCGTTCTGTGACGCGGTCTTCATGGTGGAGGGGAACGCATCGATGTACCTCGGGTCTCCGCGGATGGCCGAAGAGGTGATCGGGGAGAAGGTCGGTCTGGAGGAGATGGGCGGCGCCCGAATGCACAGCGAGGTCTCCGGTTCCGGCGACCTGGCCGTCTCCGACGACAAGGCGGCTATCGAGGCGGCCCGGGCGTTTCTCTCGTATTTCCCTTCGAACTACGCCGAACAGCCGCCGGTGTCGGAGGCTCGGCCTCCGGCCTACACGGGTTCGCTCGCGAAGATCGTCCCCGAAGATGAGTCGAGGGCATTCGACATGCACTCGCTCATCGCGGGACTGGTCGACGAGGAATCCTTCTTCGAGATCAAGCCGGGCTTCGCGAAGGAGGTCGTGGTTGGGCTGGGTCGTCTGGAGGGCAAAGCCGTCGGCATCGTGGCCAACCAACCGATGCATAAGGGCGGCGTGCTGTTCGTGGACTCGGCCGACAAGGCCGCGCGCTTCATCTGGCTGTGCGACGCGTTCAACATTCCGCTTGTGTTTCTGGCCGACGTGCCGGGATTCATGATCGGATCGGCGGTCGAGCGTCAGGGAATCATTCGCCACGGCGCGAAGCTCATCACCGCCGTCTCGGAGGCAACCGTCCCGAAGTTCAGCGTGATCGTTCGCAAGGCGTACGGCGCCGGTCTGTACGCAATGGCGGGACCCGGATTCGAGCCCGACGCCACCATCGCTCTTCCCACGGCGAGGATCGCCGTGATGGGGCCGGAGCCGGCGGTCAACGCGGTCTACTACAACAAGATCCAGGCGATCGAGAGCGACCAGGAGCGCGCTTCCTTCGTCGCGGAGAAACGCCGCGATTACGAAGAGGACATCGACCTCCTCCATCTCGCCTCGGAGAATGTCGTCGACGCGGTGGTTGAGCCGGACGAGCTTCGCACCGAGCTGGCGAAACGGTTGAAGCAATTGGAAAACAAGGACCGGCGGTTCACCGAGCGCCGCCACGGCGTCCCCCCGGTCTGAGCTCGTTGCCTTCCCCAGAGTTCGTTCGGCTCTCCGTTCGTGGCCACGTCGCCACCGTCACGCTGGCCCGTCCGGAGGCGTTGAACGCCATCTCCTCCCAGCTCGCCGACGAACTCGCGGGGACCTTGCTTCAGGCTGCCGCCGACCCGAACGCGTGGTCCCTGGTTCTGTCGGCGGAAGGGGACCGGGCGTTTTGTGTCGGCGCGGATCTCAAGGAGCGAAACCGCCTCGACGACCGAGGCTGGATGCAGAACCGGAGTCTCATCCGCAGCCTCTTCGATTCGCTGCGCGCCGTCCCGCAACCAACCATCGCGTCGGTGTTCGGCCACGCGTTGGGCGGCGGGTTCGAGCTCGCCCTCAACTGCGATCTCATCGTGGCATCGGAGGACGCGATCTTCGGTCTCCCCGAGGTGACGGTCGGCATCGTCCCGGGCGGCGGCGGGACCCAGCAGCTGGCCCGGCGAGTGGGGCTCGCCAGAGCCAAAGAGCTCGTCTTGACCGGCCGGCGAATCTCGGCGAACGAGGCATTCGAGATGGGACTGGTGGCCCGCGTCGTGAAGCGCGAGGAGCTGCCGAACGCGACCATGGAGCTGGCGGAGCAGGTCTGCCGGTCCTCGCCCGTCGCCGTTCGCGAGGCGAAGCAGGCGATGAACCGTGGGTGGGCGCTCGACCTCGAAGCGGCTCTCGAGGTGGAGGACCTGGCGTGGCGGCGGGCCGTTGCCTCCGACGACCGGCGTGAGGGCATCGCCGCGTTCAACGAGAAGCGCGATCCCATCTGGAAGGGCCGGTGAGGGACCTCCCAAAGCGGGTCACCATCCGCGAGGTCGGGCCGCGGGATGGGCTGCAGTCGGAGTCGCCGGTCGCCGTCGAGGACCGCGCCCGGCTGATCACGCTCCTTTCTACAACCGGCGTCCCCGAGATCGAAGCCGTTTCGTTCGTTTCTCCCAAAGCAGTTCCATCCATGGCGAACGCAGCAGACGTGTGGGGGCGGGTCGAGCGAAACCCGACGGTTCGATATTCGGCGCTCGTTCCCAACCGGAAGGGAGCCGAGGCTGCGTTGGCCGCCGGTGGGTTCGATTCGCTCCAGGCCTTCCTGGCGGCGTCGGACGGCTACAACCAGGCGAACGTCGGCAAGCCCGTCGACGAGTCGATCAGGGACGTTGCGGATGTGGTCAGCGTGGCGAGGGAAGCGGAAATGGCGGTCGAGGTGTCCATCTCGGCGGCGTTCGGCGACCCGTACGAGGGTGACGTCGAACCGGGGCGCGTGCTCGGGCTGGCCGAGAAGCTGCTCTCGGTGGGCGTGAGCGGGTTTTCCCTTGGTGATACGACCGGGATGGCCACCCCCACGCGTGTCTGGACGCTCCTGGAGATCCTGCGGGACCGGCTGCCGGCCGTTCGTCTGAACCTGCATTTCCACGACACGCGGGGGGCCGCCATGGCGAACGTCCTCGCGGCGCTCGAGATGGGTTGTGATGATTTCGACTCGAGCATTGGCGGAATCGGCGGATCGCCGTTTGCTCCGGGCGCCGGCGGCAACGTCTCGACGGAGGACCTCGCGCACATGCTGACCGATATGGGGGTCGAGACGGGGATCGAAAGCGTGGAGGGCCTTCTGGAAGTGAGTGAGTTCCTTCGCGGGGTGCTCGGACATCCACTCAAATCCGAGGTCCTCGCGGCGGGCCCCCGGTGGACCCGGTCCGAGAAGACGAAGGTGGACTGATGTTCTCCAAGGTTCTCATTGCGAACCGGGGGGAGATCGCGGTTCGGATCACGCGCACCTGTCACGACCTCGGGATCGAGGTGGTCGCGGTCCATTCCGATCCCGACGCGACCGCCCGCCACGTCGCCGTCGCGGACGAGGCGGTTCATCTCCCCGGCGTCTCTCCGGTCGAGACCTATCTCAACATCGGGGCCATCCTCGAAGCCGGTCGGAAGACCGGCGCCCAGGCCGTCCATCCCGGGTACGGGTTCATCTCCGAACGTGCCGAGGCCGCCGAAGCAGTCGCCAA
>DASVPT010000092.1:0-3214 GCA_036389535.1 Actinomycetota bacterium | reverse complement strand
GGAGCGGCGCACGACATCCGTTCGCCGCTCACGGCCCTCGGCGGCTTCGCGTCCACGCTGATGTCCCGGTGGGACCGGCTGAACGACGAGCAGCGGCTTCAGATGCTCGAGGGCATCGTGCACGACGGCGCCCGGATGAACGTCATCATCACGCAGCTGGTCGACGCCGCCCGCCTGGCGTCGGGAACGCTGACGCTCTCACCGGTTCCTTCGGATCTTCGGCTGGCCGTGGAGAAGGCAGCTCAGGATCTGTCGAAGTGGTCGACGTTCGAGGTCAGCGTGGGGGGAGAGCCTGCCGAAGCGCCCGTGGATCTGGCCCGTTTGAAGACCATCGTGACCGCGCTCGTCGAATCGGCGAACTGGTGGGGGGAAGAAGGGCCGATTCACCTCGAGACGGCGGCGGGTCCTCCGCCGTCCGTCAGGGTCTGGCGTTCGAAGACAAGCCTGGATCAAGAAGGAGCGCGCGCGCTGCTCCGGCCCAGGGCACCGGGGACCGGCGGCGGCAGCAAGGTCGGGCTCTTCGTGGCGAAAGGCCTGGCAGAGGCGCACGGCGGACGCCTCGATGTGGAAGCGGACGACGGAATCAGCTTCCTCCTGACCCTTCCGGGGAGCCCGGCCGGCTGATCACGGTTTCGCCGGTACCGTCCTGTACCCTCCCACCATGCCGGACGGCCCCGATCCGAATCAGGCGCTCCACACGCTCGACGCCGAGCTCGAGCGCGGCGAAGAACTTGCCGCCGGCGCGTCCACCGTCGAGGAGCTGGAGCGATCGGAGGCCGCCGTCCTCGGCCGGAAAGCGCCGCTGGCCTCAGTGCAACGCCAGCTCGGAGGGCTGTCGGATGAGGATCGGCGGAGGGTCGGACAACGGACGAACGAGGTTCGCGACCGGCTGCGCGCGATCTTCGCCGAGCGCCGTGCGAACCTGGAAGCCCAACGAGAGGCGGAGATGCTCGAGCGCGACCGCATCGACATCACGCTTCCCGGCCGGAGGCTTCGCCCCGGCTCGCTTCATCCGCTCACACTCATCGAATACCGCGTCGTCGACATCTTCACGCGACTCGGCTATCGCGTGGTCGAGGGCCCGGAGATCGAAACCGATTGGTACAACTTCGAGGCGCTCAACATCCCCGCGGACCATCCGGCTCGAACCGAAAAGGACACCGTTTACCTCGACGTTCCTGGGCAGCCGGGTCTTCTCCTCCGCACCGAAACGTCGGCAATGCAGATCAGAACGATGGAGCAACAGCAGCCGCCGGTCTACGTGATCTCGCCGGGCCGCGTCTACCGGCAGGACACGCCGGACGCCACCCACTCCCCGGTGTTCCATCAGGTCGAAGCGTTGGCGGTGGACGAGGGCATCTCGATGGCCGATCTCAAGGGAACGCTCGAGACGTTCGCGAAGGCGATGTTCGGCGCCGAGACGCGCGTTCGATTCACGCCCGATTACTTCCCCTTCGTGGAGCCCGGCGCGGAGATGGCCATCTCATGCTTCGTCTGTGGAGGCGAGGGATGTCGCACCTGCAAGTTCGAGGGATGGATCGAGCTGTTGGGCGCAGGGATGGTCCACCCGAAGGTCTTGGAAAACGTGGGCTACGACCCCGAACGCTACACGGGATACGCCTTTGGAATGGGTGTGGAGCGGATCGCGATGGCCGTCCTCGGCGTGGGCGACCTCCGGGTGTTCTTCGAAAACGACGTGCGGTTCCTCGAGCAGTTCGACTCCGTGGCGTAGCCCATGAAGGTCGTCCTTTCCTGGCTTCGGGAGTTCTGCCCGGTCGATCAAAGCGCCGAGGAGCTCGCGGAGCTGCTCACGCGACAGGGGGTCCACGTGGAGGCGATCGCCCGGCCCTGGGAGCGGCTCTCGGGTGTGGTCGTGGCTCGGGTCCTGGACGTTCGCGATCATCCCAATTCCGAAAAGTTGTGCCTCGCGCGGGTCTCGTACGGGTCGGGGGAGCGCGAGCTCGTGGCAGGTGTTCGCAACATGCGGCCCGGCGATCTGGTTCCGCTGGCCGGACCCGGGGCCACGGTCCCCGCGCTCCCCGAACCCCTTTCGGCCCGAGAGATTCGTGGCGTCGTGTCCGAGGGCATGCTGTGCTCGCCGAGAGAGCTCGGTCTTTCGGGAGACCACAGCGGAATCCTCGTGATCGGCGACGACGTCACGGAGGGCGCCGACTTCAAGGAGACGTTCGGTCTCGATGACGCCGTTCTCGACATCGAGGTGAAGCCGAACCGCCCGGATCTGATGTCGGTTATCGGCGTGGCGCGCGAGGCATCGGTGGGCACGGGCGTACCGTTCCGACTTCCGGAGACGGACAACGGGGAGAGCGACGAAAAGGCGAACGACCAGGCGACCGTCGAGGTCCTCGACACCGATCGATGTCCTCGCTACGTCGCCCGAGTCATTCGCGGCGTGTCCATGGTTGCCTCGCCCATCGCCGTCCAGGCTCGGCTCACTGCCGCGGGGATGCGCCCCATTTCCGCCGTCGTCGACGCCACCAACTACACCATGCTCGAGATGGGACAGCCGCTTCACCCCTTTGATTTGGACCTGCTCGAGGGAAAGGCCGTGGTGGTGCGAACGGCCGGGGACGACGAGCGCCTGGTGACGCTGGAAGGCATCGAGCGAACCCTGACCCGTGAGGACCTCGTGATCGCCGATCGGGCGAAGGCGGTCGGCATCGCCGGCGTGATGGGCTCCGCGTCCGCGGAGGTATCGGGCTCCACTCGGGACGTGCTTCTGGAGAGCGCGCATTTCGAGCGACGAGGCGTTCTCCGGACGGCGCGCCGGCTGGCGCTCAACACGGAGGCATCCATGCGCTTCGCCCGCGGGACCGACCCGGAAGGGGTTCCCCATGCGTCCGACCGGGCCGCGGCTCTGATGGCGCAATGGGCCGGCGGACGCGTCCTTACGGGACGAATCGATGTCGGCGACGCCCCGCCCCGGCGTCGGATTGCGGTGCGGCCTTCGCGCGCGGCGTTCGTGCTCGGGCTTCCGCTTTCGGACGACGACGTCGTGGACGCTCTGGAGCGCCTGCGTCTTCCGGTCGCGCGCGGCGGGGAGGCGATCGACGTTTCCGTCCCTGGATTCAGAATTGACCTGGAACGGGAGATCGACCTCATCGAAGAGGTGGCGCGGGTCCGCGGCTACAACACCATCGAGTCCACCTTGCCGGCGATCAAACAGGCGGGGGGCCTCCAGGCGTCCTACGCCCGG
>DASVPT010000091.1:0-15672 GCA_036389535.1 Actinomycetota bacterium | reverse complement strand
TTGGTGGCGTCCGTCCCGTCGGTAACATTGACCGTGTACGGCTGGCCGGAGCCGTCCGACTTGCCATTCCAGGTCGTGCCGCCGTCGAACGACGCGTTCACGAACATGTCGGTCGTTCCAGCGCTGTAGAGGTTCATCCCGTACGCAACATAGGGGTTGCCCTCGCTGTCGACGGTGATGTCCGCGAAGAGGGCCGAGGCGTCGTGCATGGGACCGGCGTCATAGACCAGGTGGGGGGTCCAGTGAGCTCCCTGGTCGTCCGACCATGCGATCCAGATGGTGTGAAACGTGTTGAGCTGGGTGTAGTTGCAGCCCGTGGATGGGTTGGTAGCGAGGTCCCCGGCCAGCCAGGCAATGTAGGCCCGTCCGGGGTGCTTCGACGCCGGCGCGTCGGCCGGGACCACCTTCACGCCACCAGGGATGGTGTCGCAGAACGACGCGGCCGAGGCCTGAGCGCTCGCCGCCGCGGCGTCGGGATCCGCGGGGGGGCTGCTGGGGACGGCTACGGGAGCTCCAAAGGTCTTCCCGCCGTCCTTGGACACGTTGACCCAAATCGTGTCCGGACCCCAGTCGTGGTAGGTGATGTAGACAAGGCCCTTGTCGGTGTCGAGCGAACCATCGTCATTCGGCTCAATGTACGTGTCGGTCCACTGACGGTCGACGAGCAGTGGGTTGTTCGTGGAGTTGGCGGCGTTGAGGAAGCCGCTGCCTCGCGTCCACGTGCTTCCCTGATCTTTCGACTTGAAGACCACGCCCTGGAGCGTGTTCGGGTTATTCGAGATCCCGTTCAGGTTCGACTGATAGATGGCACCGGTCGGGTCGACGTTGACCGAGGTGTCACCGCTTTGCGTGTCGGCCTTGGCTCCGGCCGTCCACGTGGCACCACTGTCGGTCGAGCGGTAGAAGCTCATGCCGCCGCCTGGCCACGAGACGTAGACTCGGTTCGCGTTGACCGGGTCGGTGGCGATGGAAGGCTCGCCGCCGTTCTTCGGGGCGACCTTGACGATCGAGTAATTGGCAGGGTCACCACTTTGTCCCGAGGTCGCGTACGCGCCGCTCAGCGGAATCAGGGTGGCGAGGACGACCACGGGGACCAAGAAGCCGATCAACTTGCGAAGCACTGGGGCCTCCTTCGAGAGACGTGGGAGGTGAACTGGCTCGGAGCGGGCAAGGCGAAACGAGGGCGAGCCGAGGCAAAAGGCCGAGCGACGGCCGCTGGAACCACCAGGCTGAACCCCCTCACATTTCCCCCCTGTCTCCGGTCCGCCGCGGGCCCGCGCGGGCCGGAGAACTAGTTCGGTCATCTAGCCACAACGGACTAGGCCGGCCCGCAGAATAACCAACCGGCGGGCCGGGTGCAACATTTTTCGGCCGCTCCGGGAGAAATTTTCGGCCAGGGCCTCACCCCGGGGAGCCGGAAGCGCCTCTGGGGGCCAAAGAGAACGGGAGGGCCCCGATGGGGGGCCCTCCCGCCTCAGAACGCCTGGACGCTTGGATCGGCTATCCGGAGAGGACTCGAGTCCCTCCGGTCTGGTTCGCCACGTAGATGCCGTTCCGAAGGCCGTCCTTGTAGTCGGCCGTGAACGCAGTGTGCGAGAACCCTTCGGTGTCGACCGCGATGTCGATGAAGTCCAGGAGATTCCTGTCCGACTGGGGAGCCACGCAGAAGATACCGAGGACGCAGATATCACCCTTGTGGATCGCTTTGTCGGTGACCTTCGTGACGCTGAACGTCGGGGTACCTGACTTCAGGTTCAGCGACTGGGCGACGTAGACGTCCCACAGCGCGTCTGCCACGCCACCCGGCTCGACCTTGCCCGTCGCGAGCTCCGGAACGTTCGCCGAGGTGCCCACGTAGGCAACGTCGACCTTGCCGGGGTCACCAGCAGCGATCGCCGGGAACACGTTGGTCTTGGTGGCCCGAGGGCCGGAAGCGATGTTGACACGGTACGGAGCTCCGGTGCCGTCGGACTTGCCGTTCCAGGTCACGCCGTTGTCGAACGAACCCTCCACGAACATGTCCGTCGTCTCGGAGTCGTACAGGTTCATGCCGAAGGCGACGTAGGGATTGCCGACGCGGTCCACCGTGAAGTCGGCGAACAGCGCCGAGGCGTCGTGCATCGGGCCTGCGTCGAACACGAGGTGGGGCGTCCAGTGGTCGCCCTCGTCGTCCGACCACGCCACCCAGATCGTGTGGAAGGTCTGCAGCTGGGTCACAGTGCACCCGGTCCCCGCGTTGGTGGCGAGGTCACCGGCGAGCCACGCGACGTAGACGCGGCCGGGGTGCTTGGATGCCGGCGCGTTGGTGGGGACCACCTTGACGCCGCCCGGGATCGTGTCGCACGCGGACGCCTGCTCGGCCTGAGCGCTCGCAGCGATGGCGTCGGGGTCGGCCGGCGGGTTGGTGATGACGTCGATCGGCGGACCGAACGTCTTGCCGCCGTCCTTCGAGACGTTGACCCAGATCTGGCTGGGAGCCCAGTCGTGGTACGTGATGTAGACGCGGCCCTGCTTCGTCGTCTTCCCCTTGGGAATGTTGGTGTCGGTCCACTGGCGGTCCACCAGGAAGGGCTGGTTCGTGGTGTTGGAGCCGACCGCGAACCCGTCCCCGTGCTGGGGGAACGTCTTCCCGTGGTTGAAGGACTTGAACACGTCCGCCTGGAGCGTGTCCTCGATTCCCTGACCCCCCAGGTTGCTCTCGTACACGGCTCCGGAGGTGTCGACGTTCACGGAGGTGTCGCCGCTGAAGTCCTGCGGCTCGCCGCCCTTGATCCACGTCTGCCCGCCGTTGTCGGAGCGGTAAAGGTACATGGAGTTGCCCGGATAGGAGATGTAGACCCGGTCGTCATTGGTCGGATCGGTGGCGATCGACGGTTCGCCGCCGCCCGCCTTGGGGGCAGCCCGGACGACTGAATAATTCTTGGTAGCGCCCTGCGCCGGGCCGGCCGGGGTAAACCCGAGGACGCTCGCCGTTACGGCGAGCGGAACGAACAAAGCGATGACTCTTCGAAGCACGGCTCCCCTCCCTCACGAGGTTCGACCGGTCCGTTTGGCCCGCGGACCGGCGGACTA
Source organism: Actinomycetota bacterium (assembly GCA_036389535.1). Lineage (GTDB taxonomy): Bacteria > Actinomycetota > UBA4738 > UBA4738 > UBA4738 > JALYGK01. The sequence goes on along the minus strand of DASVPT010000091.1, from coordinate 12,600 downwards.
CACAGGAACTAGCCCGATCGGGCTAGGCCCATCCGGAAAATACCAGAAACGCGAAATTTGGCAATAGATGCTGGGCTGGCTCGCAAAGCCGGTCCAGATGAAACTGACCCGGAGACGCAGCGAAGGCCGCCCGGAGGCGGCCCTCGCCACTTTCGACTGTCAGACGCTCCTACGGGCAACTTCGAATCGTGTTCTTCCCCGATCCGCCGGAGCATTGGTCGCGGTTCCCGCTCCCTCCGATCAGCGTGTCGTTGCCGCCCTGACCGCGGAGGATGTCGTTCCCGTCTTGCCCCTTGAGGACGTCGTTCCCGGCCCCGCCGTTCAGGGTGTCGTTCCCGCTTCCACCGAGGAGGAGGTCATTGCCACCGAGCCCGTTGAGCGTGTCGTTGCCTCCAAGGCCGCAGAGGATGTCGTCCGCTTCGGTGCCGGTGAGCGTGTCGTCGCCCGCGGTCCCGACGAACTGGTTCCGGGAATCGGCCGAGAAGCCCGGACAGCCGGTCCAGACCTTGTCGAGGTAATCGGACACGTCGCCCGAGTCGGTCTGCTCCTCGGCTTCCACGGTGGTGTCGGCATCGCCCCCGTCCGGTTCAACGGCATCGCCGTCATCGACATCGTTGTCGTTGGCGTCGATGAACGCGTCGATCAGGTCGGAGCCATTGTTCGGCGTGACCCGCGGCCCACCGTTGTAGGACTGGCTGACCTGGCCGCTGCCGTTGGTGGTCCCCTCGCCGAGGTATCCCGCGTTCGGACCCGTTCGGACGATGAAGTCCACGTTGATTCCGGACACCGGATTTCCACCCACGTCCGTCACCGTGCAGCTGACCTGATGTGAGGTGTTCACCGTGTTCGTGGCGTCCTCGGGCCCACAGTCGAGGTTCAGCTGCGAGCTCCAGATCTTCGTGACGTCCTTGTCTCCGGTTTCGGAGGTGGTCCCCTCCACGTCGGCCGTGACCTGGTTGGTTCCGGCGTCGTCGGTCTTCTTGACGAGCGTCACCGACGCCTGACCGGACCCGTTGGTGATGACGGTTTCGGAGTTCTCGTCGCCGGTGTTGTCCGGGCTCAACCGGGAGTCGGGATTGTCGTCCGAGATGTTGAACGTCACTCCGGCTCCGCTGATGGCGTTGCCGGAGCAGTCGTTGTTCACCTGTCCGCCGGCGTCGGCGGCGTCACCGTTGGCGTCGAACGTCCCGTCAGTGACGAACGCCGTGATCTGGTGCTGCGTACCGGCCCGAGCGAAATTGGTGTCGGTGTTCGGGTCCGTGTCGATGCAGACCTGACCGCTCTGGTTGTTGAACCAGGTCTTCGTGACGTCGTCGCGGGGCTGATCGTCCCCGTCCGGCGAATAGACGTCCGGCGCGATCTCTCCGGCCGAGTTCAGGAAGACCGCGATGGTGTCCATCCCCGCTTCCGTGCCGGTGTAGCTCTGCGAGCACGTGCCGTTGCTGTCCGTGGTGCAGCTCCCGATGTACCCGTTGGGCGTGCTCTGGAACTGGTCAAGGTCGTTGTCGGCGTGCGGGCCGCTGATGACCTTGAACCGGACGACCTGGCCGCTGACCGGGTTGCCGTTCTGATCCAGGACCGTGGCCGTGATCGTGTGCGACGTTCCCGTGGGGTTGGTGTCACGCTCGGGCTCGGCATCCAGCGTGGTCACGACCGGGTTCGCCCATGTCTTCGACGGGCTCACGGTGGGCTCGCCCGGGTCGATGTCGTCGTTGTCGTTCAGGTCGATCCAAACCGTGATCGTGGTGGATCCGGGGGCGTCGGAGTCGAGCGAGAATTGGAACCCGTCGCTCAGGTTCGTCCCCGCGGCGGTCTCGATGTGCTTGATATCCAGCGAACCGGTCCCGGATGGATCTGCGTGAACGCCCTCGAGCGTCCCGCCGGACTCGGTGTCGTTATCGTCGCTGGCATCGGCGGATTCGCCCGCGGTGTCGCATCCCGCGGCTTGCTCGGTCGTGTGACCCCCTGAGTTCGGCGCCTGGAATGTGTCGCTGATGCCGTCGTTGGGATCGGTCGTGTCGTTCCCATTCACCGCGAACTGGATACCGTCCGTCGGGCCCTGAGCGTGGACATCGATGTTTCTGTTCGTCATGGGCTGACCGTTTCGGTCGGTGACCGTGACGGTGTACGTGTTGCAGAACCCGACGCTCTGCGAATCCGAAGTCGGGGTGACCACGAGGGTGGGGTTCTGCCAGGTCTTTCCAGGGGAAGCGCTCGGCTCGGTCGCGTCCTTCACGTCATCGTCGTCCAGGTCAATCCACGCCACGATGGTCGTGGATCCTGCAGCGTCGGAGTCCAGCGAGAACTGGAACCCGTTGTTCTGGTTCGAGCTCGACGTGCTCTCGATGTGCTTCTCATCTGGACCGTTGGCGTTAGCCGTCACGCCCTCCTGTGACGAGGACGAGTCGGTGTCGTTGTCGTCGCCGACGTCGGCCGGCTCACCCGCCGTGTCGCATCCTGCGGCGGCCTCAGTCGCGTGCCCACCCAAATTCGGCGCCTGGAACGCGTCGCTGACGCCGTCGTTGGGGTCGTTGGTGTCGTCGTTGTTGACGGCGAATTGCAGGTCGTCGCTCGGGCCGGTGGCGTGGACGTCGATGTTGAAGTTGGTCATCGGCTGGTTGTTCCCGTCCGCCACGGTCACGGTGTAGGTGTTGCACAACCCGACGGTCTGCGTGTCCGAGGTCGGGCTGACGGTGATTCCGGGGTTCTGCCACGTCTGCGTGATCGTGGCGCTCACCTCACCCGTTGGGAGGTCGTCGTCATTCCCATCGAACCACGCCACGATGGTGGTGGTCCCGGCCGCGTCGGAGTCGAGCGAGAACTGGAATCCGTTGGCGTCCGTCGTCCCTTCGATGTGCTTGGTGTCGGGATTCGAGTCGCCGGTGCTGTGGTAGGCCTCGTTGCTGCCCGTTGCCTCGCTGTCGTTGTCGTCGCCCGCGTCGGAGGTCGTCTCGACCTGGTCGCACCCCGCCGCCGGCTCGACGGCCGTGTGACCGCCACCGGTGGGCGCGGCGAACGTGTCGCTCACGCCGTCGCCGTTGGTGTCGGGATCATTCGCGTTGACGGCGAACTGCAAGTCGTCCGTCGGACCGGTCGCGTGGACGTCGATGTTCGCACCGACCACCTCGTCGCCGCCGGTCTGCTGGGTGAAGATCTTCGCCGTGTACGTGGTGCACCGGCCGACCGTTTCGGTGGCGGGGCTCTCCCGGGTGATCTGGACGACCGTCGGAGCAGCCGATTTCACCGATCCGGTCACGCGATGCGCGTCACCGCTCTCCGTGCCCATCTCGTTGGCCTGAGGAAGAGCGCTGTCATCCGTTCGAACGGCCACCGCGGTGACGTCGTCGGGGTTCTCGTTCGTGGCAAGCTGGCAGAACCCGCTCCACGTTCCGCTGCTGACCGTTACTGCGTCTTCGCAATCAATCCAGTCTGGATCCACCGCCGGGTCGGACTGCTTCGTGTAGTACAGCTCGATTTGATCGGCGGTCGTGATGTTGCTCGACGCTGTCCCCTGCATCCGGATTTCGATGTTGGCGTCGGCGTCGTAATTGAATGCCTGGGCGGGGTCGCCGTTGTCGGGCTCGGTGATCTCGGCCGTTTCGTCGGTCTGATCCCTGAAGGTGACGGCCTCGCCCGTCGAGCTCGGGACGAAGTTCGGGCCGCCTTCCGTGGTGGTGAAGACCGCGGCTCGGACGAATCCGGGGTCGTTGTCGACGTCGGTGGCCGGCTGGCTGTTCAGGTCCCAGAACAGCTCCCACGTATCGGTCGTGCCAACTCGAGTGGCCGAGCCGATCGTTTCGAAGTTGACGTCGGCGTCTCCGTCTTCGATTTGGATCTCGACGCCAGTGATGTCGCCGAGACCCTCCGTGTCCTTGAGGCGAAGGACGAAGTGGTAGAAGCTGTCCGTTCCATCCGGCTTGTCCGAGATGATGTTTCCCGGGCCCTCTCCCTGCGTGTCGGGAGCATCCGGGTTGAGGAATCGGCCCTGCGGCGCAGCGGCTTGGGCAACGCCGGATCCGAGGCCGGCAATCATCATGGCCGTTGCCAGCGTGGTGACGAGCGAAATGAAACGGGCGAACCCGACCTTGCGAATCATTACCCCTCCTCGCGTACCGCAGCAGCGACTGATCGCCCTCTGCGGCCCTCCCGGCGGAACCCCGCGTCGAAACGACCGGCCCGCATTTCCAGTACCCCGCGTCCTCCGCGAACTAGTCATCGAGGACTAGACCAATTCGGACACGAATACGGTTTTTACCGTAGCCGTCGACTCAACGTCAAGAAAATTCAGGATTCGCTCAGACGAAGATGGGTCCCTGCCCGTCAGCTCAGAGCAGGCTTCTCAGCCCCCACAGCTCGGGGTAGAACCTCTTGTCCAGCGTCGTCTTGAGATACGACACGCCTGTGCTTCCCCCGGTCCCCGTCTTGGACCCGATTTGCCGCTCGACCATGAGTACGTGCCGAAGGCGCCAATTGGCGAAGAGCTCGTCGTGCGTGAGTAGCGACTCCGCCGTGTAGAAGAGTTCCGCGTACTTGTCCTTGTTCCGCATCATCTCCAGGAGACTCGACCGGCGGACCGGCTCATCGTCCTCCGGCATGGGAAGGCCGTTTGCCTCCAGGAGGGCGGAAAAGGCATCCCAGAGCGTGGGCTCGGAAAGGCGCCGTTCCAGCCGGGCGCGCTCCTCAGGCGTGTCGGCGAGCCGCTTGACCAGACCCGGCTCCTTGAGTCCCGAGATGAACTCGATCTCGCGAAACTGCACGGATTGGAATCCGCTGGCCGGCGCCAGGTTGGAGCGAAACTCCAGGAAGTCCTGGGGGGACATCGTCTCGATGACGCCGATGTGCTCGATCATGATTCGCTCGATGGCGTGAATTCGGTCGAGGTAATGGCGTGCCGCGTGCGTCTCCCCGGTGAAGAGTGCCTCGCGGATGGATTCCAGCTCGAAGAGGACTTCCTTGAACCACAGCTCATACGCCTGGTGGACGATGATGAAGAGAAGCTCGTCGTGCGCGGGCGGGACCGAGAGGAGCCTCTGCGTGGACAGAAGCTCCGGGATCTTGAGGTAGGACCCGTAGGAAAGCTCTCGATCCTCCTCGCCGAATCGCGGTCCAGAGACCTGTTCGTCGGTGATGTGGCACCTCCCGCCAGAGCCGCGTGCCAAGCTTACCCGCCGCGCTTGGCCGCGTATAAAGTGACACGGAGATGGCCAGGACCGAAGCTCCGGCGAGTACGTCGCAACCCTCGCAGGAGCGCCAGCTGAATCCCTCCGACTTCCTGGATATCGACGCGCTTCTCTCCGGGGAGGAGCGGATGATTCGCGACACCGTTCGCCAGTTCGTTCAGGACCGGGTGCTTCCGGACATCGGCGGATGGTTCGAGCGCGGCGAGTTCCCCAAGGAAGTTTTCAAGGAGCTCGGCGCCCTTGGGCTCCTCGGAATGCACCTCACCGGCTACGGATGTGCCGGCACGAACTCGGTGAGCTACGGCCTGGCGTGCATGGAGATGGAGGCCGGCGACAGCGGCTTCCGCAGCGCCATCTCAGTCCAGGGATCGCTCGCGATGTTCCCGATCTGGAAGTACGGATCCGAAGAGCAGAAGGATCGGTGGCTGCCCGCGATGGCGGCCGGCGAGCTGATCGGGTGCTTCGGGCTCACCGAGCCCGACGTCGGTAGCGACCCGTCGAGCATGCGGACGTTCGCACGGCGTGACGGCAGCGACTGGGTCCTGTCCGGGACCAAGATGTGGATCACCAACGGCAGCCTGGCCGACGTCGCGGTCGTCTGGGCACAGACCGACGATGGTGTTCGGGGCTTCCTGGTTCCGCGGGACACGCGCGGCTTCTCCTCGAACGACATCGAGAAGAAGCTCTCGCTTCGGGCCTCGGTCACTTCGGAGCTGGTCTTCGACGAATGCCGATTGCCGGACGACGCGGTGCTTCCCGGCGTTCGTGGGATGCGCGGCCCGCTGTCGACGCTCTCGGAGGCGCGGTTCGGGATCGTGTGGGGTGTCATGGGGGCCGCACGGGCCTGCTTCCAGACGGCGGCCGAATACTCGAAGACGCGCATGCAGTTCGGAAAGCCGATCGGCGCCTTTCAGCTGAATCAGGAGAAGCTGGCGAACATGCTGGTCGAGCTGGCGAAGGGCCAGTTGCTCGCGCTCCACTTGGGCCGAATGAAAGACGAAGGCCGGCTTCGGCCACCGCAGGTCAGCCTGGGCAAGCTCAACAACGTTCGGGAGGCGCTTCGGATCGCCCGCGAGTCGCGTTCCATTCTCGGGGCGAACGGAATCACTCTCGAGTACCCGATCATCCGTCACATGAACAACCTGGAATCGGTACTCACCTACGAGGGGACGAACGAGATTCACACGTTGATCTTGGGCGAAGCGATCACGGGGCTTTCCGCGTTCGAGTGACGCCGTTTCGGGATTCCTCCGCCTTCACCGACCGCTGGGACCACTTCAAGTTCGACGTCGAGGACCGAGTCGGCACGGTCACCTTCGACCGGCCCGACCGGCTGAACGCGCTGACCTTCGAGGTCTACGCCGACCTCCGGGATTTGCTCGTTGAACTGCCCCATCGAGAAGACGTTCGAGCTCTCGTCATCACCGGCACGGGGCGAGGATTCTGCTCCGGCGGCGACGTACACGACATCATCGGGAAGCTCCTCCAGATGGATCCGCGCGACCTCCTGGACTTCACCCGGATGACGGGCTCGGTGGTCCAGCGGATGCGTGAGTGCCCGCTCCCGATCATCGCCGCCGTGAACGGCGTGGCGGCGGGCGCCGGCGCAGTAATCGCTCTTGCCGCGGATTTTCGGCTCCTTGCGGCGTCGGCGTCCTTCTCCTTTCTGTTCACCAAGGTCGGGCTGGCGGGCGGCGACATGGGTTCGGCGTACCTGTTGCCGCGGGTGGTCGGCTTCGGCCGGGCCACCGAGCTCCTGATGCTCGGCGAGAAGATCCATGCGGGGCGGGCGCTCGAGATCGGCCTGGCCACCGAAGTGATCGATGACGGTCGGTTGCCGGAGAGAACACGCCAGCTTGCTTCGCGGCTGGCCGATGGGCCGGCCCTGGCCTACGCCAGCACCAAGGCTCTCCTGACGAAGGAGCTCGACATGGACCTGGCCGCTTCGGTCGAGCTCGAGGCGAACACACAGGCGCTCCTCATGAAGAGCGCCGACCACGCCGAGTTCTACGCCGCCTTTCAGGAGGGCCGCGACCCCCAATGGACGGGCCGGTGAGCGGCGACCCGGACTCCCCTTCGACGGCACACCGAATCGTCAACCCAGAATCTCTTCCGAAGCCTTCCGGCTACTCCCACGCGGTTGCGGCTTCGCCCGGCCGCACGATCTACGTCGCCGGTCAGACCGCCCACAAGGAGAGAGAAGACCTTCCGGAGGACATCGTCGAGCAATTTGATCGCGCCGCCCGCAACGTGGTCGTCGCTCTGGAGGCAGCGGGCGGAAAGCCTCGAGACCTGGTCTCGATGCAGATCTTCACCACGGATTTGGCTGTCTACCTGTCGAAGTCAAAGGAGATCGGGGCGGCGTATCAGAAGCACTTCAGCAAGCACTATCCGGCCACCGCGCTGATCGAAGTGAAGGGTTTGGTCGGCGGGGCCAAAGTCGAGCTCATGTGCACCGCGGTCGTCCCGGAACGGACCGGCTGATAGCCGGAAAGCGGCCCCCGATTCCTTACCGATAGAGCTCGCGGGCGATGATCTCGCGCTGGATCTCGGACGTTCCCTCGTAGATCCTCGGGGCGCGGACCTCTCGATAGAGGTGCTCGAGGAGATGCCCTCGCTCCAGCCCGCTCGCCCCGTGGATCTGAATCGCCGCGTCCACGACGAACTGAGCCGTCTCGGTGGCAAAGAGCTTCGCCATCGCCGACGTCTTGGTGACCGAAGGCGAACCCGCGTCGTACGCCGTGGCCGCGGAGTAGACCATGAGCCGCGCTGCTTCGGTTCGCGTGGCCATCTCGGCGAGGAGATGCGACACGGCCTGGAAGTCTCTCAGTGGTTTGCCGAACGACTGCCGGTAGAGGGCATGGTCCGTCGCTGCGTCCAGCGCCGCCCAGGACATCCCGACCGCGAACGCCCCCACGCTTGGCCGGAACAAGTTGAGGGTGTTCATGGCGACCCGAAAGCCGCCGTCGACCTCCCCCAGGACGTGGTCTCGAGGGACGAAGACGCCGTCCAGCTCGAGCCGTCCCACGGGATGCGGAGCGACCAACTCCAACGCCGTTCCCGTCACTCGGTCGGAGTTACCCGGTACGACGAACGCCGTGACTCCGCGAGCACGCGCGTCTGGCGTCGTTCGTGCGAAGACCGTGTAGACGTCGGCGTCGGGGGCGTTTGAGATCCACGTCTTGACCCCGGTCAAGCGAAAGCCGTTTCCCTGAACCTCTGCCTTCAACTGAACTCCTGCCGCGTCCGACCCTGCCTCCGGCTCGGTCAGGGCGAACGCCGGCACGGCCTCACCCTGCGCGATCGCCGGGATCCACCGTTTGACCACCACGTCCGTCCCCGACTGAAGGATCGGGTAGGCGCCCAGTCCCTGCATGGCGAGGGCGGTCTCCGCCTCCGTCGACTCACGGGCCAGCGCCTCGCGAAGCAGGCAAAGCTCCATGGCGGACACGTCGCCCTCCCGGCTCCCGCCGAGGTGTTTGGGGAAGAGCGGGGGAAGCAATCCGTATTCCGCCAAGGCCTTGATCAGCGGCCGATTGACCCGGCCGGCCGGCGCGGAATCGACGAGCGGGAGGAGTTTCTCGCGCGCGATGCGGCGAGCTTCTTCCACGAAATGCTGCTGCTCCTCGGTGACGAAATGGCCCATGGACCTGCGTATATCACGGCGGAACCGCAGTAGCTAGGATGCTGCCACCGAGCACCACAGGATCGAGCGGGAGCACTGGGGGTCCTGGAATGAACGACACTCCGTACTGGAATCCTCGGCACGAGACCATGCCTCGAGACCAGATCGAGGCGCTTCAGGTGCGGAAGCTCCGGCACCTGGTCGAGTGGGCCGACATGCAGGTTCCGTGGCAGGCGAAACGGCTTCGAGACGCCGGCGTCACGGCGGACTCCATCAATTCGCTGGACGATCTTCGGCGAATCCCGCTGATGACGCGCGACGACTGGATGGAGGGGCAGGTCGAAGAGCCGCCCTACGGAACCAACGTTGCCGCGCCGGTCGAGGCGGCCATTCGTTATCACACGACGTCGGGGACGACCGGAAAGACGCCGATTCGCGTCCTCGACTCCATGAAGGACTGGGAGTGGATCGCCGAAATGTGGTGCTACGGCCTGTGGGGCTTCGGCGTCCGCCCAACGGACACGATGTTCGTGGCCTTCGGCTACAGCACGTTCATCGGGTTTTGGGGCCTGCACTACGCGAGCGAGAAACTCGGCTGCCTGGTGCTTCCCGGCGGCGCCATGACCACCGATCAACGCGTGAAGCAGATCGTCGAGATGGGCGCGACGGTGGTTGCCTCGACTCCGACGTACGCGCTTCGAATGGCACAGGAGGCGCGGCAGCTCGGCATCGATCTGGCGAACAGCTCGGTGAAGCGACTGATCCTCTCGGGCGAACCCGCCGGCTCCATCCCGGCGACGAAGGAGCTCATCCAGGAGCAGTGGGGAGCGAGCGCCGGCGACACGGCAGGGATGACCGAGCTCGGGACGATCATGATCTTCGAGTGCGACCGGCAGCCCGGGGGCACCCACATCATCGAGGACCATTACATCGAAGAGGTCATCGACCCGGAGAGCGACACGCCCGTCCCCTACGGCGAGATGGGCGAGCGGGTGGTCACGTCCTTCGGCCGCGGGTTCATTCCGGTGCTGCGCTATCGGACGCGCGACTTCGTGGTCAAGGTTCCGGGCTCGACATGCAGGTGCGGCCGGACGTTCGACATTTACGAGGGCGGGATCCGTGGACGCGTCGATGATATGAAGCTGGTTCGCGGGACGAACGTCTACCCGCGGGCGGTCGAGGCGATCGTCCGCGAGTTCTCGGAGATCGACGAGTTCCAGATCCACCTCTACACGGCGGAGAACATTCGCGACGAGATCGAGGTCCTGTTCGAAGTTCCGGACGAGAGCGTCGACACGAACGCGCTCGCCTCTGATTTGGGAACACGGCTCGCCGAGGCACACGAGAACCTCCGGTTCGGGGTGCGGAAGGTCGAGAATGGCTCGCTGCCGCGATTCGAACTGAAGGCGAAACGGGTGCTGGACGAACGGACCTTGATCGGGACCGAAGGTCAGGCAAGGGGGCAGGCGTGACGGCAGAACCGATGAAGGACATGGCCGGCGGAGAGCTCAACGAGGCCGAACAGAAGCTGGTCGAATGCTATCGACAGCTGAGGAACGTGCTCATGGGGCATCGCGACGAGCTCTCGCCGTTCGAGGAACGGAACGCAACCAAGGCGCTGGCCGCGCTGTGGCAGGTGATGAACGGCCTGGACATGGACCCGGGCCAGGTCTACGACCTCGGCGCCTAGGTTCGTTACCGCTGGACCATGATGCAGAGGTCGGCGCGGCCGGCTGCGAGCACCGTGTTGATCTCGTCGGCCGTCCTCAGGTGTCCGCCGACCAGCGTTGGAATCGCCGCCTCGTTTCGAATCTGATCGCTGAACGGGACCAGGAACATGCGCCCGTAGTTGGGGTTCTCGCGGGTTGTGGTCTGTCCCGCCACCACATGAATGAGATCGCACCCGTGGTCCTTCAGCACAGAGCTGAGCCGGACGGCGTCTTCAACCTCTGAACCCCGCCTCGCCCAGTCGGTCGCCGAGACGCAGGCCGCCAGAACCCTGTCCTGGGGCCAGACCTCCCGGACGGCGTCGAACACCTCCAGGGGAAACCGAAGGCGGTTTTCGAAGGTGCCTCCGTACTGATCGGTCCTCTTGTTCGTCAGCGGAGAGAGGAAACTGGCGAGCAGATAGCCGTGCGCCATGTGGACTTCCAGCACGTCGAATCCCGCCTCAGCGGCGCGCCAAGCCGCGGCGGCGAAGTCCTCCATGACTTCCGGTCGCTCGTCACGGAGCTCATGCGGCCACTGGCTGTGCTTCGTGTACGGAATCGCAGACGCGGCGAGGAGCGGCCATACACCCTCCCCAAGCGGACGGTCTGCGCCGTCCCGCCTGGGCCGCGTCGCTCCCCTGGGGCCGGCATGACCGATCACCATGGCGGCGTGGGCACCCCGGCGATGAATGCCGTCGATCACCACCTTCCACGCCGTGGCGTGGTCGTCCCGATAGAGACCGGGCGTCCCGGGCGTGATCCTGGCGTGCGCCGAGACCGCCACGAACGGCGTTCGGATCAATCCCGCTCCGCTCTTGGCCGCTTCGGTGAATCGATCGGCCTCGTCGGAGACCAGAGCGCCGTCAACCGCACAGTCGTCCTCCGACACTGAAACGGCGACCCGGTTGGCGAGCTCGACATCGCGAACTCGAAACGGCGAGAGCAACGGCGGCGGGGCCACCAACAGCGGCGACTGCCCGGCGCTGTCATCGTTTGGCTTCGTGAACCACGCATCCACCTGGCGGACAAACGCGGGATCTCGCCTTTCCAGCTCGAGGTGGGTTATTCGCCCGCTCCTCGTCAACAGGTTGAATGCAAACTGAATCGGCTCGAACTCGGCGTACCGCTTCACGTTTTCGAAATAGCGGGCGCTCTCCAGTGCGGCCTCCTGAAGCCGCTCAACCACCGGCTGACGTTCGAGCTCGTACCTCGTCAGCGCCGCTTCCACGTTGGACTCATGCTCGATGGCGTCAGCCAGCGCGATGGCGTCCTCCATCGCCAGCTTGGTTCCGGAGCCGAGGGTGAAGTGGGCCGTGTGCGCGGCGTCGCCGAGGAGCGCGACGTTCCCGTGGTGCCACGACTCGTTCTTCAGCGTGACGAAATTGATCCACTCAGAGCGGTTCGACATCAGCGAGTGGCCGCCGAGGTCGTCCGCGAAGAGCTTCTCGCAGTACGCGATGCTTTCGCTCTCGGTCGCTTCATCCAGACCAGCCCTTCGCCACGTCGACTCGTGCGCCTCGACGATGAACGTGCTCGTGGCGGCGTCGAAGGGATAGGCGTGAACCTGGAACAGCCCGTGCTCGTTCTCCCTGAAGATGAAGGTGAACGCTTGAAACGCAACATCGGTTCCGAACCAGATGTATTTCGTGTTGTGGACGATGGTGCTCGGTCCGAACGCGTTTTCCTGGCGGGTCCGCAACAAGCTGTGGATGCCATCGGCTCCGATGATCAGGTCGGCCTTACCCATGCTCTTTGGGTCATCGACTTCAGTCTCGAATCGAAGGTCAACGTCGAGCTCGCGGCATCGGTCTTGAAGAATGCGCAGGAGGGTCTTCCGGGCGATCCCCGAGAAGACGTGGCCACGAGAGCGGATGAGCTCGCCTCCGTAGCGCACGTCGATGGCGTTCCACTTCGCGAAGGACTCGACGATCCGGTCGTAGGTCGGGCGATCGGCGTCGCGAAGTGCCCCGAGCGTCTCCTCAGAGAAGACCACGCCCCAGCCGTAGGTGGCGTCGGCGGCGTTCCGCTCCAAGACCACCAGCTCGTGGTCCGGACGAGCCTTCTTGAGCAACAGGCTGAAATAGAG
>DASVPT010000090.1:0-10689 GCA_036389535.1 Actinomycetota bacterium | reverse complement strand
CCGGCCGTGGATCGAGGGTCTCGCGGCACGTACAACGTGTCGTTCGACAACATCTCGCCGCCTCTTCCCAGGGACATCGCGATCGTGCTCGTGGTGGCCTTCGTGCTTCTGATCGTCCTGGGCTTTCTGCGGCGCAGTCCTTTCCTGTTCATCGCGGCGGGCGTCCTTCTCGGTCTGGTCGGGCTGACCTCCGGGGGCGAGTGGTACTTCGTCGGCCTCGCCATGGCCATCGGCACGGTGTTCGTCCGGTCGGAGATCCCCCGTATCCATCGTGTGGTGGCCGTCGCCGTCCCGGCCATTGCGCTCTACGCGTTGTGGGCCGTGCCGCTCGTGGCCGGTTACCGGCGTCTCGGAGGGTTCGTCAACACCACCGCGACCCCCGCCGTCATTCTCTCGCCGGCCGCGATCCTTCTCTCCTGGGGGTTCGTGAGCCCGCTGGCGGTCTACGCGGCCGTTCGGTGGGTCAGGCCGCACATCCGCGAACCCGCAACCCAATCGCTGATCGTCCTGGTGACCGTTGCCGCGATCTTCTTGGTCGGCTCATCCGTCATTCCGCGCGTCCTCGGGAGCGGGTTCGAGACGATCGGGGCGAGTTCGAGGTATTGGCCGGTCCTGTATCTCGGTCTTTCGATCCTGGCTGGGGTCGCCGGGGCAGAGCTGCTCGGGACTCTCGACAGGCGGCGCATCCTGCTCGGTTCCATTCTGGCAGTGGTCGTCGCGGCCTCGGTAGCCACTCCCCTATGGCAATCGGTTCAGCTGGTCCGAAGGTGGACGTGGCCGGAGATGCTCGGCGCCGCGATCCTCGACCGGCCGAACGTGGTCACGGAAGCTGCGGCGATGGGACGCGCTCGCTGCGTGACGGCGTCGCCGAGGTACATCCAGATGGCCATCTTCTCTCTCGCCGGGTACCGGCAAGTCGCGTACCACGGGGACAAGGGGCACGTCGGCAACTATTCGAGGATCCGGTGGCGAAACATCTACGACCACATCCCTTCGGATGCCCAACGCCTCGCCGATGACGAGATCCTCATGACGGGACGAAGCACAACGAAACGCTGGCAAGACCTGGTTCGCAAGTACCACGTGAATATGGTCGTCGTCCGCGTCCGCGACTTTGACGCTCCCGTGTTCAGGCAGCTGTTTCCCGATCAGGTTTCACGCCTGCGTGCGGCCGGTCTTCCCTACGGTCTGTTGCACGTCGGGGCATGCCCGGCAAGCTAACCAAGCGATTGGCGACTGATACATTGCCCGCGTGTCCATCGATCAGCTGACGGCCAAGCCGTCCGCGTCGCCCCCCGCTCCCGCAACCCGGCCCTTCGCGCTCCGTGAGCACGCCGCGGGCCTCGTCCTGATTGCGGCCACAGCAGCCGTTCTCGCTGCGTTCTTCGTGGGCCTGTACGTCGTTCACGGCTACCGATTTCCGATCGGATGGGACACGGCGAGATACCTCTTCCACACGAACTTCATCGCCGAGCGAGGGCTCGGCACCCGAATCCCGCACTTGCTGCCGCTTGCTTCCCCCGTCAACGCGAACCGGCCAGGATTCCCCGTCATCGCGCTCACGCTCTCGAGCTTGTTTCGAACCTCACCGTTCCGTGTCGCAGCGCAGATACCGCTGGCCGGCGCGACCGCCATGGCCCTCGCCATCGGCGCGTTCGCCTCGCGAGCGCTTCATCTGAAGCGATGGGAAGCGATCGTGGTCTCGGTTCTCGCCGCGACCTCGGCGCCGGTCATTCGCCTCATCGCTCCGGAGACCTACACCGACAACCTTCTCGCCGCGGCCGTCTGTGCGGCGGCGCTCATCGCGGTGATGACCGCCGTGCAAGAGGGAAGGTCCTTCGTCCCGGCCATCCTCTTGCTCGGCGTGGGCGGCGTTATTCACCCCGCCACGTTCGTCGTCGTGATCGGCGCGCTCGCCCTGGCCGCAACTGCGTACCTGCCCGGTTCGTGGCAAGCGTGGCGAAACGGGGACACGTCGCTGCTATCGACGCCGGCGGCGAGACTGGGGATCGTCCTCTCCGGCGCCGCCGCGGTTGCCGCGGCCGGCGTTTTCGGGTTGAGCGCCCGCGGTCCGGACGTGCGAGGCGTCTATCGCGGCGAGCTGGAGAAAAAGCTGCGCGAGGATCTCCCTCTCTATCGATTTCCGCTGACGCTCCCGATCGCCCTGATCGGGTTGGTGGGGATCGCGGTTCGCTCGGTTCGGCGAACATCGGCCTGGCTCGGAGCCCGGTTCCTGTTCGTTCTCTCGGCCGCCTGGGCCGTGGTGACCCTGATCGGACTGATTCCCTTCGTGCTCGGGAGGGATCTGCCCGCGCACCGATTCCTCGCGCTGTTCCTTCCGCTTCCCATCCTGCTGGCGATGGGCGTGCTCGCGGTCAAGGATCTGCTGACCAAGAGGGTCTCGTTGCTCGCCGGCACGGCGGCAGTCGTGATCGGTGTGGCCGGACTGACGTTCCTCGGCTACCGGGATCTCTACGTCGGCATACCGCACCAACGAGGCGTCGAATGGATGGACAAGGGCAAGCTCGACGACGCCCTCACCGCCGAGCGCTACCTCGACGCCGTGCACGCGCCCGAAGGAGCGCCGGTCGTGTACGTGATGGACGATCGGGGGCCGAATCCGGTCGTCTCCGTCGCTCAGCAGACCTATGTGATCGCGGCCAACCTGTCGCCGGAACGAACCGAGGACGCTCACTTCTACCTCGGCGACCCCGACCGGTATCTCCAGGGCAAGCCAACCTTTCATCCGGGGAACCGCCTCTACAACCAGATGAGCTCACTGCTGTGGCGAGACGTTCGCGGGCTGGTCGCGCGCCGCCCGGTCGCCCTGATGCTCGCGTCCTACAACCCCGAATACCTCGAGACGGTCCAGCGGCATCCCGAGCTCAAGACCATCAACAACGCGATGATCCTGAGCGGACCGCCGCCGCCCGCCGCTCATGTCCGGCAGGCCATCCCGGCGAGCGGCAAGGCCCGCCTCGTCGCGTTCGATTTCGCCACGCTGATCCTTCTGACTCTCGTTGGCCTGGGATGGGCGCTCTTCTTGCTGCCCGGCGGAGTGCGGTCCTACGAGGTCCTGGCCGTTGCTCCGGCTTTTGGGATCGCCTTCCTGGTGTTGGCGGGGATCCTGGTGGATCGGATTGGCTTCCGACTGACCGGTCTCCCCGGCGCGGCGACGCCCCTCATCACCGCCGCCGCCGGGCTGGTGTTCGGGGTTCGGCGGCTCCTTCGAACTCCCGACCTCTTTCCTGCCTCCTGACGCCCGATCGTGCGGATCGCCGTCGACGCCAGGCCGGCCGCGTTCCCGCAGCGAACTGGCGTCGGTCAGTACACTTGGCAGCTCCTCCGTTGGATGCCCTCGCTTGACGCGGACTCCGACTACGTCGCCTGGTACCTCAACGCCAGAGGACTCATGGGCGGCCCGACCCGAGCGTTCCGCGAGATCGCGCGGTCGAATCTCCACGAGCGGTGGACGCCGTGGCCGGCCCGGTGGTTCCGGCCGCTCGAGCAACGAGGAGACTTCCCGCGGGTCGAGTGGCTGACTCGTTTCGATGTCTTCTTCGCCCCGAACTTCGTGCCTCCGCCGACCCGAACGAAGCGGCTGGTCATCACCGTTCACGACCTGGCGTTCCGCCTGTTCCCGGCAACGGCACCGCACGGAACCAAGCGCTGGCTTGATCGCCTCGACCGGGCGCTCGATCAGGCCGCACGCATCATCGTGGTGTCCGAGCAAACGAAGCGCGACCTGCTGCAGCTGTATGCCGTGGATCGGGGCCGGGTGGTCGTGATTCCAAACGGGGTCGACGCGGCGCCATTTCAGAAGGTGACCGACGACGACGTAAGCCGGGTGCGGCAGCGGTTTGGTCTGGACGGGCCGTTTCTGCTCTACCTCGGCGGCATCGAGCTCCGAAAGAATCTCCCCACGTTGGTTCGGGCATTCGCCAGCTTGCCGTCCGACGTGACGTGCACGCTCGTGTTCGCCGGCGGGCGAACCGAATGGAATCCCGAGGGCTGGAACGATCTCCGGGCCTCGCTCGACGAACTCCCCGAGCCCGCCCGCCGAAGGGTCCGCATCCTCGGCTATGTCTCAGAGACGGACAAGCCCGCTCTCCTGCACGGGGCGGAGGGTCTGGTCTACCCCTCGCTGTACGAGGGATTCGGGTTGCAGGTCCTGGAGGCGATGGCCGCGGGAACCCCGGTTCTCACGTCGAACGTGTCGGCGCTGCCTGAGGTGGCAGGCGACGCCGCCTTGCTCGTGGATCCCAAGGACACGAGCGCGATCGCCCACGGAATGCACGAGCTCCTATGCAACGACGAGCTCCGCGAACGCCTTCGCGTACTTGGAAAAGCGCGGGTCGATCACTTCAGTTGGAGCGCGGCCGCTCGTCGAACCGTCGAAGTCCTCCACCAAGCGTAGGATCTGCTGCTCATGCGAGTTCTCGTCACCGGTGGCGCGGGTTTCGTGGGTTCGAACCTGGTCGCGTATCTCCTCGAGCGCGGCCACGACGTCGTCGTGCTCGACAACCTCTCCGCCGGCGCACGCCCCGACTGGTGGGCTGACGACGGCCGCCCCGAATGCGTCGAGGGGAGCATCGAGGACGAAGCCGCGGTTCGTCGCGCGGTCGATGGCGTCGACGGTGTGGTGCACCTCGCCGCTCGGCCCGGCGTGGCCGACTCGGTGGATCGTCCGGACCTCGACTTCCAGGTGAACGTGCTCGGAACCTTCACCGTCTTCGACGCCGCTCGCCAGGCCGGCGTATCGACGTTCGTGTTCGCCTCTTCTGGAGCGGTGCTCGCCGCCGCCGAACCGCCGCTGCGCGAAGAGATGGCCCCGGCCCCAAAGTCCCCCTACGGCGCTTCGAAGCTCTACGGGGAGGGCATCGCGGCGGCCGGTGAGGCGTACGGAATGGCCGGGGTCGCCCTCCGTTTCTCGAATGTCTACGGGCCGAATTGCGCTCACAAGAAGAGCGTGGTCGCCCAATTCTTGCGCCTGGCCCTGGCGGGCGAGCCACTCGTCATTTACGGTGAAGGAACCCAGACCCGCGACTTCATCTACGTGGACGACATCTGCGCCGCGGTCGAACGCGCCCTCGAGGCGAAGCGCGGCGGGATCTATCACCTCGGCACCGGCGTGGAGACATCGGTGAACGAGCTGGCCGAGCGGGTTATCACCGTGACGGGTGCGGACGTGGAGATCGACCGGCAGCCGCCCCGTCCGGCGGACGCCGCCCGGAGCTTCGTCGAGTTCGCCGCGGCCAAACGCGATCTTGGATGGTCCCCAAGGGTGAGTCTCGACGAGGGGCTGGCGGCAACCGCGGCGTGGATGCGCTCGGCCGACGGCGGCGCTTGAGGCAGCCTCCGGCCACATCCGACCGGAAACCACACCGGCTCGCCGGGCAATTCGAAACAGAGTCACCGGGCCTCTACGCCCCCCTGGCCCTTCTGCTCCTCGCCTTTTACACGGTCGTCTATCCGGTTCACGGCGTGCGCGTGGCCCTCGGATCCGACACCCCGGTCTACATCTGGTGGGCCCGTCGGGCCGGGACGCTTGGACTCAATGCCTTTCAGGCCGGGAGCCGTCCGGGATTCGTCGCGGCCTTCGCCGCGATCTCGAACATCCTTCACGTGCCCGTGGCGTCCGTCGCCGCGGTGATCGGACCGGTCCTCGCAACGTGCGTTGGGTTCGCCGCTGCCGCTTTCAGCGATGTGTCGCTCGGCCGCGACCGGCTGCGATTTGCCCTGACGGCGGTCTTCACGGCGACCTTTCTGTCCCTGCTCGTGGCGGGCTATTTTTCGACGCTCGCGTTCGGTCTCCTCTTCCTTGCGGCGCTGTCGTTTCTGGCGTCCGGCGAATCGGGAGTGGACGAAAGAAACGGCCGACGACGGCAGCGCGTGGTGGCGGCCACCTTGCTCTTTCTGATGGCCGGGATGATGCATCCGCAATTCCTGGTGTTCGGTGCGGTGGTGGTGGCCGGGTCGGTCATCTCGTTGCTTCCGGCGCTTCGCCGGGATCTTCGCGCGGGGGTCTCGCCGTGGAGAACCATGGCTGTCGCCGTCGGAGGGACGTTCATTGCCGGCGCGGCACTCGGGGTGGGGGCGGTGGCGGCCATTGGCCCGGCGGCCCGGGCCCACGTCGACACCTCCAGAGACGCGCTCCTCCGACGCCTTGGCCTTCCAGGGGCTATCAAGTCGTCCTATCGGGAAGTCCTGCGGCGCTTCTTTCCCTGGTATCGAGTGCTGACGGTTGCCGGGCTCGCCGCGACGGCGCTGTTGATCCCGAATGAGGAGTTGCAACGAAAACCGGGCGACGTCTCAGGGGACGGTCCGCAGCTGTTTTGGGGCGCGATGGCGGGTTGGGTGGCCGTCACGGGCGCAAGCGTGGGCGCGCTCCTCGCCGGCGTCACCAGCCCCGGCCAGCGCCTGGCGGCATTCTGCCTCCCGCTGCCGGTCCTGGCCGCGATCGGACTCCCAGCAGCGGGACGTCAGCTGGTAGAGCGGCTGGGTACGGTCGCCGGTCGGGTCGCCACGATCGCGGCCGTGGCGCTCTTCGCGGTCGTGGCGTTCCTCGCGTGGCGCAACACCGAACCGCTCATCTCCAGCGATGCCGCCGACCAGTTTCAGAGGGCGGGCCAGGTTCTCGCCGTTCAGCCTCGCGGCACGCCGCTCATCCTGGTGGCGAACGACTCTCTCGCCGCGGCTGGCCTGCGCACGACGCGATACACCAACTACTTGCGTGCGGCCGTTCCACCGTCTCGAATGACCGACATCCACCTTTTCTGGGGGACGCCCAGGAACTTCCTCCAGCGCCATCCCACGCTCACCGGTGACTTCGAGCATGACCGCTTGGCCCGCGCCTACTGGAAGGACGTCCAGGGGACGCTCGCGCGCAATCCGCTGGCCGTTTCTTTCCAGAGTCTCGATCCGCACGGATACGCGCAGGCGCTTCGGTTGGGCGGCCGCCCGATCGGAAGAGGGATCGTCGCGCTTCGTGGCCTCACGGGGTCCTTTCGGATACCGCACGGGCTTCCATCCGAATGGACCCAGGTTGGTTCCGGATCGATGTCTCCCTGGGTGCCCGTGTGGTTGGCGCCGGTCGTCTTGATCGCGCTCGTCGCGCTGGGGTGGCCGTCCGCGGCGGGTCTGATGCCGGGCAGCGATCGGCTCGTTCAGCTGGCGCTCGCTCCGGCGTTCGCCTTCGCATTCCTGGGCCTGGCAGGGTGGGCGGTCGACGCGAGCGGCATCCGGCTCTTGCACGGCGGTGGAATCGTCGCCGGACTGCTCACCCTCGCAGGCGGTGCGCTCAACTGGCTCTCGCAGCGAGGGTCCCGAGCGACCCCCCGCCGGTCGAACCGCTAGTACTCGGGAAGCTCCTCGAGAAGTCGCCGAACGGCCGCTGCCGGGTCCGGGGCCTCGGTCACGGCGCGGACAACGACGATCCGCCCGGCACCGGCGTCCACCACATCGCGAATGGTGTGCTGGTCGATTCCGCCGATGGCGAACCATGGCCGGTGTTCGTGGCTTGCGGCGAACGAGATCAGACCCAATCCGGTCGACGGGCGCCCGAGCTTGGTCGGCGTCTCGTACACCGGACCCGCGCAGACATAGTCGGCATCGGCCGAAGCCGCCATCAGCTGTTGGTCGTCGTGGGTCGAGAGACCGATCAGCACCTCGGGACCGACCAGACGGCGGGCCGCATCCACCGGGAGGTCGTTTTGCCCCAGGTGCACCCCGTCGGCGCCCAGAGCCATCGCCACGTCGGGGCGATCGTTCACCACGAAAAGCGCACCGTGCCGATGGGCGGCTTCTTTGAACACCCTCCCCCATCGAAGAAGGTCGCCGGCTTCGGCCTCCTTCTCCCGCAGCTGCACGACGTCGGTGCCGGCGGTGAGGATGGAGTCAAGGAAACCCTCAAGGTCGCCCTCGTTCTGCCGGGCTCCGGTCACGACGTACAGGCGGCTTCGAGCCAGGCGCCGTCTTCGATCCATCAATCGATCAACCGCCGGCCACCGGCCGAACCAGCTCGAGGCGGTCGCCGTCCTTCAGCTGCGCGTCCGCGTACCTCGCTCGCTCCAGCGGCTCGCCGTTGTATTCGACCAGGACGAACTGTGGATCCAACCCGCGCTGCCGGATGAACCCCGCCACGGTCGTATCTCCACGGACCTCGAACGGTTTGCCGTTCGCCGTCACGCGGATGACCGCCGCGCCGCGTTCAGACACCGGCGAACCGCACCCGGAGCAGGGCCCACAGCGACGAAAGGCCGTCCGTCCAGTCGAGCTTCTTGCCCTGCTCCCTGGTCCTGGCTCGGTAACTGATGGGCACCTCGAAGATCTTCTCTCGGGCCTTCAAGAGTTTCGCGGTCACCTCCGAGTCGAACGCGAAGCCTGGGGTGTGTGGGTCGAGCGATCGCCACAGCGCCGTCGGTGCCACCTTCAGACACGTGGTGATGTCGGAAAGCCACCCGTTGAACAGGAGGCTGGCCACGAACGAGAGGAACCGGCCCCCGATGAGGTACCAGAACGAAAAGGCCGTCTGGGCGCCGAAGGCCCGTGTGCCGAAGGCCACCCGCGCTTCGCGGGCGAGGATGGGTTCGAGCAGGAGCCGGTAGTCGTTGGGGTCGTACTCCAGATCGGCGTCCAGGATCCCCGTGAGCTGGCCACTCGCCGCCGCGAGGCCCGTTTTGACCGCGGCGCCCTTCCCCCGGTTTCTCGAATGCCGAAGCAGACGAATCTGGCCGGTCTCGACCAGATCCGCGATTTCCTCGGCAGACCCGTCGGTCGAGCCGTCATCGACGATCACGATGTCCAAAGGCAGCTGGAGATCGGCCTTCTGCAACCGTTCGATCGCTTGTCGAACGGTGGCGCGCTCGTTGAAGACCGGAACGATCACGGTCAGCAGGTCCGGGTGCGGAGAGCCCGCCATCACACCAGCACCCCTCGGTAGAACAGCAGGGCCATGTTCACCGCCAGCCAGAGGGCGACCCAAAGGAACACCATTTGACCGGCCTTCGGAACGCGATGAAACGCCAGGACCGCCGGCAGAAGCAGGGCTTCCGCCCGATACAGGTGCACCTGCTGGCCCACGATCAGGGGGAACAGCCAGAACGCCAGCGCGGTGATGAGCGCCAGCTGCTCGATCTTCTCGACGTGCTCGCCGCGCCGGAGGCGAAGCCCCACCGAGGCCAGGAGACTCACCATGAATACCGCGACCACCAGGGTCTGCCAGTTGCTGGCCTCGCGGACCGAGAGCCCGCCACTGAAGACGGGGCGCACGGTTTTCACGAGCTTGTGGAGCGGGTTATGAAAGCCCCCGTACCCGTATCGGGCCTGGACCTTGAAGAAGGCGCCCCACACTCCTGTGGTGGCCTTCTGGAACACCATCACCGCTCCGAGTCCGGCCACGGTCAATCCGCTCGTCGCCAGAAGCCGGTATCCGCGCTGCTTCCAACGAGTCCTCGAGCCGTGCCAGAGGATCCACGCCCCCTGGACGCCGGCGAGCACGAACCCCGTGGGGTAGCAGAACGCGGCCGCGAACCCCGCCAACCCTGCTGGAACCCAGCGCTCGCGGTTCAGATACCAAAGCGACAGGAGGATGAAGAACGCCGTCATGGCGATCGGAAAAACGGCCCGGTAGTACACGCTCCCGAAGAAGAACGCCGCCAGCAGCACGCCCAGCACCCGATCGAAGCTCGATCTCGAAATCAGAAACGCGTTCCAAACGAAGACCAGGATCGCGAGCTGAAAGATGGTTGAGACCAGAACGCCGGCGGTCGGACCGGAAAGGCCCAACTGTTCGACCACTCGGACCATCGCCGGATATCCGGGGAACCACCCGGCGTTTCCGCACCACTGGTGGGCGCCGTACATGTCTGCGAGGTGCCGGTCGACGCCGCACGAGAAGAAGGTGTAACCCCTGCGGGCGATGCTGAGGTAATAGGACGCGTCCCATTTGACCCACACCCGCGCGTCGAAATACTCCATGCCGATTCCGCGGGCCACCCCCCACAGGACCAGGTTCGAGGCAAGGAACGCGCCGATTGGAACGAGGAAACGATCCCGGAGGGTGGACGGGTCTTGAGCCGCGGGCGCCGGTGTGGAGACCGGTTCTTCAGCTACGAGCGGAGGAACGCTATGCCGTACCGGCTGCAACGCCGGTTCCTTTCGACAACATCGAGACGGTGGCCGGCGCGAGCTGGCCCCAGTCCTCCCAGACGGGTTCGTATCCCAGCTCACGCAGTCTGAGCGCTACGTCAGTCGGCGACCGTAGGTCGGCCACCTCAAATTGTTCGGTCGCCTCTTTCGGCTTGGTATATCCGCCGGGCTCCGAGTGCGATCCGGCGCTGGTGTGAGTCACCCCGATCTGGAACAGGCCATCGCGGAACCCCGCCTCCTCCCGCGCGGAGATGACGATCCCGGCATCCGGGAGGGTCAGCCGCAGGGCGCAGATCAGCTGGACCAGCTCGTGGTCGCGAATGGGATCTCGCGGCTGGTACCCCGCGGCGGACGGGCGGAGGCGAGGGACGCTCACGGTGACCTGCGTTCGCCAGAAATGCTTCATGAGGAACCGGGCGTGGGCGGCCATGGCGATGGCCTCGTAGCGCCAGTCGTCGTGAAGCCCGAGAAGCGCGCCGATTCCCACACGCCGCATCCCGGCCCGAGCCGCTCGCTCCGGCCCGAGCAGCCGCCATTCGT